>JBOHYX010000228.1:0-4530 GCA_050738115.1 Rhodanobacteraceae bacterium | reverse complement strand
GCCGAGGCCTGCGAAGCGGCCGAGCGCCGACCAGTGCCCGCACACGATGCGGGTGGCGCGCGCCTGCAGGCCCGGTACTTCGAACCACGGATACAGGCCGGGCCGCTGCGAGCCGGGCGGCCCCTTCGCGTCGAAATCGATGCGACCATGCGCATCGCAATAGCGCATGCGGGTCAGGAAATTGATCGCGGCACGCAGCCGATCGTGGCCGTGCAGCCGCGCTGACCAGCGCGCCGGACGGTTGCCGAACATCCGTTGCAGCAGCGCCCGATGGCCGGAGCCGCGCAGGGTACGTTCGACTTCGCCGGCGACGTGCTGCGCCTGCTTCAGGGTCCAGGATGGCGCGAGGCCCGCATGGACGAGCGTGAAGCCGAGCGCCGGATCGTGGTGCAGCAGCGACTGCCCGCGCAGCCAATCGATGAGCATGGATCCGTCTTCGGCTTCCAGCACCCGCCGCAAGTCGGGGTTGATGCGCGCGCGCGCTGCGGGGTCGCGCACCGCGATGGCGAGCAGGCTGAGGTCGTGGTTGCCGAGCGTGACGACACAACTGTCGCGCAAGCCGTGGATCAGTCGCAGCACCTCCAGCGATTCGCCGCCCCGGTTCACCAGGTCGCCGCAGAACCACAGGTGATCGGCGGCCGGGTCGAAGTTGAGCTTCTCGAGCAGGCGTTGCAGTTCGGGGTAGCAGCCCTGCACGTCGCCGATCGCATAGATGGCCAAGCGCAGGCTCCGGGCGGCTCAGTGCAGGGTCCGCGGCACCGACAGCACGAATTCCGGAACCGGCGCTTCGAAGTCGCTGCCGTCGTCGGCGTGGAACAGGTAACTGCCGCGCATCGTGCCGACCTGCGTTTCCAGCACGGCTCCGGACGTGTAACTGTAGGTTTCGCCGGGTTGCAGGCGAGGCTGGTCACCCACCACGCCGTCGCCACGCACTTCCTCGACCTTGCCGTTGGCGTCGGTGATGACCCAGTGGCGCATCTGCAGGCGTGCCGGCACCATGCCAAGGTTGCGCAACGTGATCTCGTACGCGAACACGTAGCGGTTGGATTCGGGCTTGGATTGCTCGGCGACATAGCGCGTCGCCACCTCGATCTCCACCGCGTGCGGCTCGCGCTCGCGGCGTGCGTGGGGTTTGTCGGTGGTGGTGGGTCCCGGGCTCATTGGGTTGCATTGTGGTCGAGGATCGCGTTGGCGCGCAAGCCGGATGCGCGCAGCGTGCGGGCGAGTGCGACGAAACCCTGCGGCGGCACGCCTTCCGCGCGCGCGCCAGGCTCGATGCCGGCGGCGCGGATCGCGTCGGCGGTGGCCAGTCCGCGCAACGCGTTGGCCAAGGTTTTGCGGCGCTGGCCGAAAGCGGCGCGCACCACCGCGTCGAGCGTGGCCGCGAGGGCGTCATCGGGCCGCTGGGCGGCTGGTCGCACGCTCAGGCGCACCACCGCCGAATCCACGCGCGGCGGCGGGCGGAACGCGCCCGGGGCAACGCGCAGCAGCGGCTCGACCGTGCAGGCGAGCTGCAGCATCACCGACAACCTTCCGTACACCTTGCCTCCCGGCGCCGCGGCCATCCGGTCCACCACTTCCTTCTGCAGCATGAAATGCATGTCGGCGAGCGTGTCGACGTACTCCAGGCAATGGAACAGGATCGGGGTGGAGACGTAGTAGGGCAGGTTGCCGGCAAGGCGCAGCTTGCCGCCGTTGGCAATCGCCGCCAGGTCGACCTTGAGCGCGTCGGCCTGGATGATGTCGAGCTCGCCGATCCCCGCGGCGCGCGCGTGCAGCGGATCGATGAGCTCGCGGTCGAGTTCGATCGCGGTGAGGCGACCTGCAGCCCGCAGCAGGGGCAACGTCAACGCGCCCTCGCCCGGCCCGATTTCGACGATGCGCTCTCCCGGCCGTGGCGCGATCGCAGCCACGATGCGGTCGATCACGCCGCGTTCGTGCAGGAAATGCTGGCCGAAGTGTTTTTTGGGGCGTGGCGGCATCGGGTCAAACCGCTTGCCGTTTGGGAGCGGAGCACGGACGACGGAACGGATGCCTGTATCGGATCATTCTGCTGACGTCGGGCATCCGGCTCGTGCGGACCCTCACCCGCCCCTGCGGGGAACCCTCTCCCGAAGGGAGAGGGAACACAGCTGCAACGCCATCTCCGCCGCCGCGAACATGCTGGATGGATTCGCGCGGCCGCTGCCGGCGAGGTCCAGCGCGGTGCCGTGGTCGACCGACGTCCGCACGAACGGCAGGCCCAGCGTGACGTTGACCGTGCGGTCGAACGCTTCCGATTTCAGCACCGGCAGCGCCTGGTCGTGGTACATCGCGAGGACCGCGTCGTAGCGCCGCCGCATCTCCGGCACGAACGCGGTATCGGCGGGCAGCGGGCCCATGAGCTGCATGCCTTTTGCGCGCAGGGCGTCCAGCGCCGGAATGATGACGTCGATTTCCTCGTGGCCGAGGTGCCCGCCTTCGCCGGCGTGCGGGTTCAGGCCCAGCACGGCGATGCGGGGTTCGGCGATGCCGAACTTCGCGCGCAGTTCCGCGTGGACGATCGAAAGCGTGCGCGTGAGTGCGGCCCCGGTGATCGCGGCCGGCACCTCGGCCAGGGGCAGGTGCGTCGTCGCGAGCGCGATGCGCAATTCGGGCGACGCCAGCATCATCACCACGTCGCAGCCCGCGCGCCGCGCGAACAGCTCGGTGTGGCCCGTGAAGCGTTCGCCGGCATCGTTGATGACCGACTTCTGCACGGGCGCGGTGACCACGCCGTCGAACGTACCGTCCATGCATCCGTCCGCGGCCTGTGCGAGCGTGTTCAGCACGTGGAAGGCGTTGCGCGGATCGAGCTTGCCGGGTGTTTCCTCGGCGCGCAGTGGCACTTCGAGCACCCGCAGGCTGCCGGCCGCGCGCAAATTGCGCGGCTGGCCGTCATCGGGCTCAAGCTTGAGGTGGACGCCACAACGGCGGGCGGCCCGTTCCAGCAGCCCGGCGTCGCTGATGGCAACGAGGTCGGCTGCGAGCGGCGATGCCGCCAGGCGGGCGACCAGCTCCGGGCCGACTCCCGCAGGATCGCCGCCGGTGACGGCCAGGCGCGGAAGGCGTGCGGGCCGGTCCGGAACCGGCCCCGCGTTCATTGCGCCGTGTCGGCCGTCGCGTTCGGATTCGCGTCGGCCAGTTGCGGAACCTTGATGTTGATGTAGGCGGACGACTCGAGGTCGCGCAGGAACTGGTCGTACGCTTGCCGGCCCTTGCGTTCGGCGATGGCCTGGCGCGCCTGCTGGCGCTCGATGTCCTGGGTCCGGTCGGCCTGGCGGGTGGCGACCAGCTTGATGATGTGCCAGTCGCCGTCCGGGCTCTCGAAGGGCCGCGTGACTTCGCCCGGCTGCATCGTCGCCAGCATCTTGCCGACGTCGGTGCCCATGGTGTCCTGGGTCACCCAGCCGACGTCGCCGCCGACGTTGGCGCTGGTCGTGTCATCCGAGTCCTGCTTGGCCAGCGTCGCGAAGTCGGCGTGACCATGGACGATCTCGTCGTAAAGCTTCGTGATCTTGTCCTTCGCGCCCTGCGCGGTCAGCACCGCGGTCGGGTCGATCTGCAAATGCAGAACATGGTATTCGGTGACGATCTGCTTGGTGTCGGGCGTACGCTTGCCTTCCAGCTTCAGGATGGTGAAACCCAGCGCGTCGCGCAGCGGCTCCGTGTACTGGCCCGGTTGCAAGGAGCTGATCACCTGCTGGACGGCCGGCGGCAACTCGTCCACGCGCAGCCAGCCGAGGTTGCCGCCTTCCAGCGCTTCGGGTGCGCTGGAATCGCTGACGGCCAATGCCTGGAAACTCTTGCCGGCTTTCAGTTGCTGCTCGATCGCGGCGGCCTTGGCTTGTGCGGCGGAAATCTGGCTGGCGTCCGCGCCCTCGGGCAATCCGACCAGGATGCGCGCCAGGTGCACTTGCCCTTCCTTGAAGGCCGGGCTCGAGATGAGATTGTTGATCTCGGCATCCGAAACCTGCGCGTTTTGCTGCATGACCTGCTGCTGCAGGGCTCGTACCAGCAATTGGTCGCGCAACTGTTTGCGGAACGCGGCGTAGTCGATGCCCTGCTGCTGCATGGCCGCCTGCATCTGCGGCACCGTCATCTTGTTCTGCTGGGCAATGCCGGCGACCGCGTTGTCGACCTGGTCGTCGGAGACGCGCACGCCGTTGTCGTGCGCCTTCTGCACCATCAACGCGTTCAGGATCAGCCGCTGCATCACCTGTTTCTCGAGGACGCCCTGCGGCGGCAGCTTGCCGCCGGAGGCGTCGATCTGCTGGGTCACCGTCCCCATCGTCTGGTTGAGTTGGCTTTGCAGGATCACGCCGTCGTTGACCACCGCGATGATCCGGTCGAGCGGCTGGATCTGGTTGGAAGGTGCCGCGGGCGCAAGCAGCGAGGATGTCGCGTTGCCGGGCGGCGGGGCATTGGGGCTGAGCAACTGCGCGGGGGCGGGCAGCGCGAACGCCGCGGTCGCGAGCGTCAGGATCAGGCTGGCACAGAGCGATGTTTTCA
>JBOHYX010000227.1:0-4546 GCA_050738115.1 Rhodanobacteraceae bacterium | reverse complement strand
AAAAGCTGGTGTCGGAAAGCCATCTGAACCAGTGCCGGTGGTCCTCGTGGCAGTCGAGCTGATCCGGCAGCCGGTGGCCCCAGACGTCCCACAACACGCGTGCGCCGGCGCTGTCGAGGGCCTGGACCTGGTTCAGGTTCCAGCGGTAGCCGCGCGGCGAGTCGATCGCGCCGAGCTCCCGCGCAAGGCGCCGGCGTCCGCGCGCGTCGAGCAGCAGCGTCCACGACCCCGTCAGGCAAATTTCTGCGTCGCCTTCGCGTGTCCATTTGGCTTCGGCCGCGTTGTCTTCCATCGGCGGTACGTCCTGGCGACGGCCATCGCCCCATCGTCGACTGACGGCCTGCCGCGGCCGGCGTCAGTCGATTCCGAGCTTCTTCAGCTTGTAACGCAACGCGCGGAAGGTGATGCCGAGCTTCCGTGCGGCGGCCGTCTTGTTGTAGCGGGTGTCCTTCAATGCCTGCACGATCGTTTCGCGCTCGATGTTGGAGATGTAGTCGTCAAGGCCCACCGCGCCATCGGCGTCGGCGCTCGCGCCGTCGATCACGTCGTCCTCTTCGCCATCATCGTCGCGTTCCGTTTCCGGTTCCTCGTAGTCCCCGGCCGGTTCCAGCATCAGGTCGGGCGGTTCGATGCGGTCGTTGTCGCACAGCGCGATCGCGCGCTCCAGCACATTCTCGAGTTCGCGCACGTTGCCCGGGAAGTCGTATTCGGTCAGCGCGTCCAGGGCCGCCGGCTGAAGTGATGGCGCCGACGCGCCGGCCTGCTCGGCAAGACGTTTGAGGATGTGCCCGGCGAGCACCGTGACGTCGCCATCGCGCTCGCGCAGCGGCGGCACCCGAAGCTCGATCACGTTGATGCGGTAGTAAAGGTCCTGGCGGAACCGGCCCGCCTGGGTCAGGCGCGCCAGATCCTTGTGCGTTGCCGACAGGATCCGCACATCCACGGGCACCTCGCCGCGGCCGCCGATCGGGCGCACCGCCTTTTCCTGGATCACGCGCAGCAATTTCACCTGCATGTGGATGGGCAGTTCCGCAACCTCGTCCAGGAACAGCGTACCGCCGTTTGCGGCCTGGAAGAGGCCCTCCTTGTCGGCGTGCGCGCCAGTGAACGAACCCTTCTTGTGGCCGAAGAATTCGCTTTCCATCAGCTCCGATGGAATCGCGCCGCAGTTGACCGGCACGAACGGCCCTGCCGCGCGCGGGCCCAGCTCATGGATGGACCGGGCCACGAGTTCCTTGCCGACCCCGGATTCGCCGCTGATGTAGATCGGCGCCTGGCTGCGCGCAAGCTTGACGATGCGCGCGCGCAATTCCTGCATCACCGCCGAGTCGCCGATCAACCGGCTGGCCTGCGCCTGTGCGCCGTCGTCGTGCTCGGCCGCGGCCTGGCCCGCCCGCAGCGCGCTTTGCACCAGCCGTCGCAGGATGTGGATGTCGACGGGTTTGGAAACGAAATCGAACGCGCCGGCCTTCAGGGCGTCGACCGCGGCCTCGACGTTGCCATACGCCGTGATCATCGCGACCGGCGTCTCGGGATGTTCCCGGGCGATCAACTCGATCAGTTCCTGGCCGCTGCCGTCGGGCAGGCGCATGTCGGTGAAGCACAGGTCGTAACGCGAGTCGCCCAGCATCTTCTTCGCGTCGCCGACGTTGGCGGCGGTTTCGACGTCCAGATCCATGCGGCCCAGCGTGATCGCGAGCAATTCGCGGATGTCGCGCTCGTCGTCGACGACCAGTACCGTCTGCTTGGACATGCTTCCCGCCTGTTGCGAATCCCCCGGGGGAGGCAGGTTAGCGCGGCACCCGCGGCATTGCCACGCCGAATGGGCGCGGCGTCACGTTTCCGAGGCGACGGGCACGCGCACGGGGGCGGTCAGGGTGATCCGGAAGCAGCTTCCACCGCCCGCGACGGGCACGTATTCGAGGTTGGCCTGGTTGGCATCGCACATCTGCTTGGCGAGGTACAGGCCGAGCCCGGTGCCGTATTCGTGGGTGGTGAAGAACGGCTCGAATATCTGCGCGGCGACCTTGGGCGGAATCCCGGGCCCGCGGTCGATCACTTCGAGCAGCGGCGGCCCGTTGTCGCTCGCGAGGCGCGCCACCACCATCACCCGCGCGGGCTCATTGGGCAGCCGCCCGTAGCGCAGCGCGTTCTGCACGAGGTTCCAGACCACCTGCTGCAGGTGCTGTGAATCGGCCAGCGCTTCGACTGGGCGCGGGTATAGCAGCGGGCGCAGGCTGTCCTGGCCGACGTCGTTCGATTCCTTGTATTCGTCGATGAAGCGGGTCGCCCAGTGGTTCAGGTCCAGCGACTCGGGACGCGAGCGCTCGCGCCGCGACAGCTGCAGGATGTTCTCGATGATCTCGTTGACGCGCCCGCAATGGTTGTTGATGATTTCGACCATGCGCTGGTCGGCGACATCGAGGGTTTCCGATTCGGCGAGCAGTTGCGCCGAGTAGCGGATGGCCGCGAGTGGATTGCGGATTTCGTGCGCGATCGAGGCCGACAGCCGCCCCAGCGTCGTGAGTGTGAGCTGCTCGGCGCGTTGCGACACCAGCGAGGTGTCGTCGAGGAAGATCAGCACGTACGAGTCGTCGTGCGAGGACAGCCGGGTGAACCGCGGGATGGTCTCTGGGGCACCGTCGGCCAGCGCCACCGCGGTGTGATCGTGCGCGTGCGCGGTGCGCCAGTGGTAAAGCCGCCGGGACAGTTCGGGCGCGACGCTGCCGAGGTCGCGCTGCTCGACGCCCGGATTGCCCATCAGCATCCACGCCGATTCGTTGATCTGGAGGATGTGGTTGGCCTCGTCGACCAGCAGCACGCCGGTTCGCATCCGGCGGATGATCAGGTCGTTGACCTGGGCGAGGTTGGCAAGGTCGGTGCCGCGCTGTTCGGCCAGCGCCTCGCTGGCGCGCATCTGGCTGCCCAGCGCGTAGCCGAGCGCCGCGGTGGCGAAGTACGCGACGCCGAACAGGCCGGCTTCCAGCAGCATCGAGCCCAGTTCGTCCGTCTGCAGCGACAGTACCGCCTGCGCGATCACCGCCAGGGTCGCGAGCGCGGCGAACAGGCTGCCCAGCCGTGGCGTCAGCAGCAGCGCCGCCGCGCCGACGTTGATCCACAGCATCGCGGCGATGCCGGTGTGCGCCGCGGGAATCGTGAGCGCGGCCAGGAACGCCGCGACCAGGTCGGCACCCAGGAACGGGGCCGTGCTGGACAGCCCCGCGCGCGGGTTGCGCAGGTCGCGCGCCAGCACGATCGCCGCGAACATCAGGTAGAGTAGGGCGGTCGTGCGCGCGACCACCGCATCCCGCAGCGGCATCCACACGAAGGCGAGGCTGCCCAGCGACAGCGCGGTGTAGACCAGCGCCTGCAGCACCCGGTACATGTTGAGCACGCGCAACTCGCGTCGGAGATGATCCGCGCTGCGGGTCGTGAACGTGTTCGCGGTTGCCTGGGTCGTGCTCGCCACGCGCCGATCATGCTGCGTGTACAAGGAGCGCACAAGCGTCCGAACGTGACGAGGGTCGCCTCGCGCGCCCCGCGCCTGCGTTGCGGGCCCGCGGGCGCCCACGTAGACTAGCGGGCTTGCCTGTGCCGGAATAGCTCAGCTGGTAGAGCAACGCATTCGTAATGCGTGGGTCGGGGGTTCGACTCCCTCTTCCGGCATACTTACCCTG
Organism: Rhodanobacteraceae bacterium; assembly: GCA_050738115.1. Lineage (GTDB taxonomy): Bacteria > Pseudomonadota > Gammaproteobacteria > Xanthomonadales > Rhodanobacteraceae > 66-474. The sequence continues at coordinate 869 of JBOHYX010000227.1, read as the reverse complement.
TTCCATAACGTTCCAAACCATCCCGATAAACCCTTGAAACCCGCTATTCATGCGGGTTTTTTGTTGCATAGCATCCAGATGCGTCCTGTTGAAGCCCAAGCTTGACGTGAGTAGAATTGTGGTGGTCAGTAGCTTTCTTGCTTCTCAGGAAGACATCTACTCACACCACTCTTTTAGCGATTGCACATATGCTGACCGATACCAAGCTGCGCAAGCTCAAACCGAAAGCCAAGCTGTACCGCGTCGCTGACGCGGGCGGATTGTGTGTCGAAGTCGTTCCGAACGGCTCGCGCCTGTGGCGCTTCCGCTTCCGCTTCGCTGGGAAGGCCAAGATGCTTAGCTTGGGCGCTTACCCGGAAATCACACTGGTCGAAGCGCGTCAGCGCCGCGACGATGCGCGCAAATTGGTGGCGCACGGCACGGACCCAAGTCAGCAACGACGAATCCAGAAAATGGATGCGCGGATGAGATCGGCCACAACGTTTCAGGCGGTTGCGGATGAGTGGCTGGCCGGCCGTGATCATCTGGCCGATACGACGCGCGACAAAGTGCGCTGGCTGCTGGAATCCTTTGCCTTCCCATGGATTGGTACGCGCCCTGTTGGCGACATCACCGCACGGGAACTGCTGGCCATGCTTCGTCGTGTCGAGTCGCTCGGCAAGCTGGAAACGACGCAACGCCTCAAGCAAGTCTGCGGGCAGGTGTTTCGTTATGCCGTGGCCACGGGCCGAGCCGACCGTGACCCAACCGGCGACCTGCGTGGCGCGCTCAAGACCACCAAGACCCGGCACCATGCCAGCATCACCGATCCGGTCAGGGTGGGCGAACTGCTGCGCGCGATCGACGGATTCACCGGCAGCCTGGTCGTT
>JBOHYX010000226.1:0-4580 GCA_050738115.1 Rhodanobacteraceae bacterium | reverse complement strand
TTGCGTCGGGTGTCGGCGAACGTGGCGGCCTTGGTCAGCAGCGAGGCGGGATCGCGCAGCGCCTCGGCGATGCGCCGCGCCGAGGTGGCCGCATCCCCGGTCAACCAAGCCGCCGCTTGCTCGATCGCGTCCGCCCTGCCGGCGTTCGCCGCGATCTCGATGCGGTCCCACACGCGCTCCGGGGTGAGCAGGCCCTGCGCGAAGGCGGCCTTCAGCACCGGCGTGCACGCGGAGGGCAGGCCCGGCGTTTGCCAGAGCGCGGCAAGGTCGCGGTCGAAAGCGAGCGGCTGGTTCGCGGCGAGTCTTGCCTGCAGTGCGTCACAGGTTAGCGCGTCGCCGAGGCCGGGCCGGTAGAAGTGCTGGAACGTGGTCCAGTCCTGCTGCTGCGCCGCCCAGGTGAGCTCGGCGCGGCGCACGTCGCCGGCGGGAATCGTGCCCGGATAGCGCGCAAGGTACGCGTCGATCTCGGCGCTGCTGGCGGTCTTGATGTCGTGCTGGAGCGCCGCCGCTTCGAGGTACGGGTACAGCGGGTAGTTCGTCAGGTCTTTCGCGAGCGGTCGCCAGTCCTGGCCGTTCTGTGCGGCCAGGTACGCAGCGCGGAACCCGGCGCGCTGCGCGGCCAGCGTCGGGGAGGGCGAGGGTCCCTGCGCCGCGGCGCACGTCGCGACGAAACCAAGCGCGAGGGTGGCAATCGTGCGCAGCAGCGGACGCGGCCAGCGGCGCGCCCAGGTCGAAATGCTCATGTTGTCGATTTTAGAGGAAGCGCGCGCGTCGGTCCCCGCCGGTGCCACAGACAACGCGCACGTCCCGGGGCGCCAAGGCCGACGTGGCTTCAGGCGGCGGCGGCCGTTTGCGCGATCGCGACCGGCACGTGGATCTCGGCCGCCAGCGGCAGGTGGTCGGAAAACGCGGCCGGCAGCGTCCACATGCGCTCGATGGTGATGCTGGAGGTGACCAGGATGTGGTCGATCGCGCGCTGCGGGCGCCAGCTCGGGAAGGTGGGTGAGGGATGCACCGGCGGCGCCAGCGCCGTGTGCGCGAACAGGGCGCGGAGTTCGGGGCTGTCGGGCGGGCAGTTGAGGTCGCCCATGAGCACCGCGCTGGTGCGATCCTTGAGCAGCTCCGCGATGAAGCCGAGTTGGCGCGCGCGCGCCTGCGCGCCGAGCGAAAGGTGCGCGACCGCGACGGTCAGCGAATCAGGGCCGGTGCCGTAGCGCGCCAGCAGCACGCCGCGGCCGCCGAGCCGGCCCGGCAGCGGGTAGTCGAGCACCTCGGTGGGTTGGGCGCGGCTGATCAGGCCGTTCGCGGTGTTCGACACGTTCGAGAGGTTGCGGTTGGGCTGGTGGCTCCAGTACGGCAGCCCGGACGTTTCCGCGAGGTAACGCGTCTGGTTGAGGAATCCCGAGCGGATGCTGCCGGCGTCGGCCTCCTGCAACCCGATGACGTCGAACCTGGCGATGGAACGCGCAAGCTTGTCGAGGTTTCCCACCTTGTAGCGGCCCGGCAGCACCGCGCCCCAGCTCCGGGTGAAATACTCGTGGTAACGGGTGACGCTTGCTCCGGCCAGGATGTTGCAACTCAGCACGCGCAGGGTGCCTTCCCCGGGCACTGGCGCGGGAGCTTGTTCATCGTTCATGGCATCCAGCCTAGCACCTTGCCGCGTCCCATTGCGTGCGCCGGTGTGCGGTGCGTCTGCCGCAGGCAGGCTCACTCCTTGTCGACGTTCTCGGCCATCCACAGCCCGACCTGCTGCAACTGTTCGTAGCTGTCGATGCGGTTGCTGCGCATCTCGGCGACGAACGGCGCGTCGGCGGCGTTGCTGGCGCGGCGTCCGACCACCAGCGTGGGCGTCGCGTCGATGCCCCAGGCGAGCTCGGTCTTCTGGTCGGCGGCCATTTGCCGGGTGGTTTCGGCGTCGGTCGCGGCGGCCAGGAATTTCTTCTGGTCCACCCCATGTCGCGCGTAGAACGCGGCAAGATCCTGGAGGTTGTTGAGCGGGTAGCGCTCGAGCATCGCCTTGAACAGTGCGTCGTGCGTCTGCTTGAACACGCCGAGCTGCACGGCGGCGTAGTACGCCTGCGCGTACGGCACCCACGATGCATTGAATATCGCGGGCATGTAGCTGACCTCGACGCCGGCCGGCAACTGCGTGCGCAACTTGTCCATGTACGGCGCGAACTCGGCGCAGTGCGGGCAACCGTAGGAAAACACCTCGACCACTTGCACGCGTCCGGTGGGCGCGGTCTGCCCGGCCGGCCGGCCGATGCGCACGTACTCGTTGCCCTGGGTGAATTTCACCGCCGTCGCGGGTTCGGTGGCCGCAGGCGCCGCCGTGTCCGGATTCGCGTTGTCGTTCTGGGCCGAACAGGCCGCCGTCAACAGCAGCCCGCAGGCCAGCAGCGCCGCGCATACCAGGTTCGATGCCTTGCGCATGTCATTGGGCCTTCTGCCCGGCCAGTTCCTTGTTCACGAGATGCAGCGTCAGGTCCACCGCTTGCTGGGCGCCGTTGGCAGACTGTGGATTCAACCGCCACTTGCCATTCACGATCATGGTCGGTGTGCTGTCGACGCCCCACGCCACGATCTGCTGGTTCGCGCGCTTCACGTCGAGATTGACGGCGAACGATTTCGACGTCGCGACGAACTGCTCGGGCTTGGCGCCGTACTTCGCGTAGAACTTCGCGATGTCCTCGATGGTCGGCATCTTGGCCATCGGTTTGGGGCGCTGGTTGGCGTACGTCGCGAGCGAGCCGTTCGGGCCCCACACCGCCTTGAACATCGCGTCGTGCGATTCGGGCGTGTCGACGCCGAGCGCCTTCGCGGTGAGGTAGGCGCGCTGGAACACCGGCCAATCCTCCGTCGGGATGAAGCCCGCCGGCAGGAATTCCAGTACGGCGCCCTTGGGCAGTTCGGCGCGCAACTTGTCGATGAACGGCTCGAACTGGTTGCACGCTGGGCAGGCGAAGGAAAACACCTCGGTGACCACCACCTTGTCCGGCTGGCCGGTCGGCTGCGGATTGGGGATCGCGAAGTAGTTCTTGCCTTCGACCCATTCCTGCGCCGTCGATTGCGCGAACGCGAAACCGGTGATCGCGGCCAGCAACAGGAAAGCAGCGAGACGTTTGATCATGAGCAGGATCCTTGCACACTCGGCGGCATGCGAGCCTGCCGCGGCGAACCCGAACGGGGCGTTCGCGCTGCGGCGGGCTCAGTCGGTGGTATCGGGTTTGACGCCCGGCTTCGTCGCCGGCGCGGCATGCAGCCCCTCGACGTAGCTCGAGACGGCCGTGATGTCTTCCTGGGTCAGGTGCCTGGCGATGGTTGGCATGATCGTGGCGTGCGTATCGGTGCCCCAACTCGTGCCGTCGTGCCACGCCTTCAACTGCTGGGCCACGTACTGGGCGTGCTGGCCCGCGATGTTCGGGACCCGCCAGCCGGGATTGCCGGCGCCGTCCGGGCCGTGGCAGGCCATGCAGGCGGGGACGCCCGCTGCGCCATCGCCTTCGCGGTACAGCGTCTCGCCGACCTTCACCAGCTTGTCGTCGGCGACGCCCGGCGAGCGCTGCTGCCGCGCGAAGTACGCGCCGATGTCGTGCATGTCCTGCGGCGACAACGGCGCTGCCATTCCGTTCATGATCGCGTTTTTGCGCACACCGGTCTTGAAGCGCATCAACTGCGTGACGATGTACTGCTCGCTCTGGCCGGCGAGCTTCGGATATTGCGCGTCGGTCGAATTGCCGTCCGCGCCATGGCAGGCACCGCATGCGACAGCCTTGGTCTTGCCGGCCTTCGGGTCGCCCGGCTTGGTCGCGACGGCTTCGAGCTTGCGGAACGCGTCTTCGGCCGACTTGGCGGCGGCCGTGGTGCTGGCACTCGCCGGTGCGGCGCTGGCGCTGCTCGCGGGCGCGGACGCTGCCGGCGCCGATGCGGCGGGTTTGGCGGAGTTGGCCGGCGGGGCCGCGAGCGCCACGGCGAGCGGTGCCGCGGTGGCGGTCAGGACTGCGAAGGCAAGCGGTCGCCCGAAACCCATAGAATCCTCTCTTCCCCGAAGGCTATACGCAGGCGCCGGAATGCGCGCGAACCGTGGGATTATCGCTGCAGCCGGAAAGGTGGTCAAACGTGGACACATCCGACAATCCGCTGCGCGGTGCGACCTACGTGGTTGCGGCGCACCGCATCGACCAGTTGCCGCCGGACGCGGGCCGCGAAATCGCAATCGCCGGCCGCTCGAACGCGGGCAAGTCCAGCGCCATCAACGCGCTGACCGCGCAGGCGGCGCTGGCGCGCACCAGCAAGACACCGGGTCGCACCCAGCAACTGGTGGTGTTTGCGTTGCCCGACGGGCGCCGGCTGGTCGACCTGCCGGGCTACGGCTACGCCAAGGTACCGCCGGCGCTGCGCGAACACTGGCACCGGGTGATCGACGCCTACCTGCGCAAGCGGCAGTCCCTGTGCGGCCTGGTGCTCGTCGCCGACATCCGGCATGCGCCGGCGGCGTTCGACCGCCAGATGCTGGCGTTCTGCGCGGCGATCAGGCTGCCCTGCGTGATGCTGCTCAGCAAGGCGGACAAGCTGGCGCG
>JBOHYX010000225.1:0-4586 GCA_050738115.1 Rhodanobacteraceae bacterium | reverse complement strand
CGAAGGCCCAAACCGTATCGTTGGTTGAAGATCCCGCGCACCCAGGCGCGCCAACAAGTCGAAAAACATGGCCGCGCATGGGAGACAAAGTAAGTGCCATTCCCCTTCAACGTTCGTTATTCCGGGGCGACCTGCGGCTTCATCGCAGGTCGAGCCCGGAATCCAGTTTTTCCTTCATGTCGCGAAAGAGCTGGATTGACTCGCGCCGTTCATGGCGCTGGCCCTTCGGGCCACCGGCCTCGCCGTTGTTCGCTCCGGCATCCTGCCTCCGCAGTCGGGTTCCGTCGCCGATGAAGCTGGCGACGGCCCCGGAATGACCAGCTGTATGCGGGGGCACGCCGCAATCTGGCGAACGAATCGCTTTGTTGGCACAAACGTCTCCAGCGCAATCCAGATCAGGAGCGTGCTTGCCTGCGACACGCTGAAACCGGGAACTGCGGTCGCCGGCGTCGCCCGTACCTGCATCGGATCGACGAGCGCCCATGTGCTGCACGGGGCGACGCCATCGAACGCACTGGATCCCGGCTCAGCGTACGTCCCTGTACTGGCCGGGATGAGTTCATTTTGAACTGGACCCCGAGTCACCGGCCATCCATGGCCTGCACGGGGTGAGTGCATCCTGCACTCACTTCATGCGATAGGTGATGCGCCCCTTGGTGAGGTCATACGGTGTCATCTCGACCTTGACCTTGTCGCCGGTGAGGATGCGGATGTAGTGCTTGCGCATGCGGCCCGAGATGTGCGCGGTGACGACGTGGCCGTTCTCGAGCTGCACGCGGAACATCGTGTTGGGCAGGGTTTCCTGCACCGTGCCTTCCATTTCGATGACGTCGTCTTTGGCCATGGGCTGCGCTTTGTCGCGATCGGGGAACGTTGCATTTTGCCACGACACCGCCGGGTGCGAAAGCTTGGTTCTGCGCGGCCAGCAATTCTCATTATGGAATCAGCAAACGCTGTGGGAGCGGCGGGTCGCCGCGACGGATGTGACTGACTGCGACGAGGACAGCTTGTGGCGAGACCCGTCGCGGGCACCGCCCGCTCCCACACAAGGCATGGGCATTTCGCAACCACTGTGGAACCCTGCGAAGCCAAAATTGGAATTGCTGCTGCGCGGCGCGTGACTGACCGCCCCGGGTCGCGCAAGGGATCCGGCGCGCGTCATGTTACATTGGCGCGCGTTCGACGGGACTTGTCATGCGCGTGGTTTGTGTCCATCCAGTTCGCGATCCGGTTTCCTGCGCGGAAGGCCCGGTGCACATCGGCAGCGCGCCGGATGACGCGATCGCTTTTCCCGGCAGCGGTCTCGATCCACGCCACCTGACCCTGGTTGCCGACGCGCGCGGCCTCGTATTGAGCGTGCGCCCGGGCAGCCGGCGCGTATACGTGAACGCGCGCGCGGTGCGCGAACGCGCGCTGTTGCATTACGGCGACACGATCACGCTGGGCGCCCACCGGTTCATGCTGGCCGCGGATGCGATGCCGCCGGAGGCGGATGCCGCCGATCCGGCCGAAGCACCGCCAGGTCAGGTGACGCTGAGGATCATGTCGGGCATGGCCTCCGGACAGGCACTCGAAGTCGCACCCGAACTTCGGCTCGGTGCCGGCACGTCTTGTTTTGCCGACCTTGGATACGGTTGCCGGGTGGTGCAGGCGGCCGGGCGACTCGTTTTTGAATCGGACAGCACTGCGCCTCGCGTCAACGGCTGGCGCTGCAGCGGCGCCCGGTTGCTTGCGGGCGACCAGATCGTGCTGGGGGAGCACCGTCTGGTGGTGGAAGCCCCGGGACTGCAATATGCGGAACGCGTGGTGCCGCTTCCCGCGCCCAGGCCGGCCGCGACAATGCCCGAGCCTGCGGTCGCGCCGCCAACCGGGATCTGGTGGCTGATAGCCGCCGGCGCGGTGCTTGCGGCGGTCATTGCGCTGTTCCTGTATTTCGGGTGGTAGGACTCCGGGGCTTCGTCACCTTTCCAGGCGGGATCAAACATGTCGCGGGCGTGGAATTTCAGTGCAGGACCGGCCGCGTTGCCGGAAGCGGTATTGCGGCGCGCACAGGCCGAGTTGCTGGAGTGGGGCGGCGCACGCGCGTCGGTCATGGAGGTGAGTCACCGGGGCAAGGCCTTCATCGGGATGGCCGAGCGGGCGGAATCCGACCTGCGTGAACTGCTCGCGGTGCCGTCCGGCTACCAGGTCCTGTTCCTGCAGGGCGGCGCCACCCAGCACTTCGCGCAGATCCCGATGAACCTCGCTGCGGATGGCCAGCGCGCCGAGTACGTGGTGACGGGGCATTGGGGCGAAAAGGCCGTCAGCGAAGCATCCGCGTACGCGGATGCGCGCGTAGCGGCGAGCTCGAAGGCCGACGGTTACACGTCGATTCCCGGGTACGCGACGTGGGATCTCGATCCCGGCGCCGCCTACGTGCACGTCACCACCAACGAAACCATCCACGGCGTCGAAATGCGCGAGGTACCCGACACGGGCGATGTTCCGCTGGTCGCCGACATGTCCTCCGACATTCTCTCGCACCCGCTGGACGTGTCGAAATTCGGGCTGATCTACGCCGGTGCGCAGAAAAACATCGGCCCGTCGGGGCTGGTGCCGATGATTGTGCGCGACGACCTGCTCGAACGCCGGCCACGGCCGCTGCCGCGCATTTTCCGCTACGCCGAGCACGCCGCTGCCCATTCGATGCTGAATACGCCCAACACTTGGGGTTGGTACCTGGCCGGGCTGACCTTCCAGTGGCTGAAGGCGCAGGGCGGACTTGCCGAAATGGAACGCCGCAACCGCACCAAGGCGGAACTGCTGTACGCGGCCGTGGACGGATCGGGCGGGTACTACCACAACCGGGTGCGACCGGCGGCGCGTTCGCGGATGAACGTGATCTTCAACCTCGCCGATCCCGCGCTCGAACCCATATTCGTGGCCGAGGCGGACGCTGCCGGCCTGCTGGCGCTGAAAGGCCATCGCGCGCTCGGTGGCATCCGCGCATCCCTCTACAACGCGATGCCGCTGGAGGGCGTACAGGCGTTGTGCGATTTCATGACCGAATTCGAGCGCGTCCATGGCTAACCCGCAACGCCTCGTCGATCCGGCATCCGTATTCGATCCCGTGCATCTCGCCAACGCCGCCGCCGCGAAGCTGCGCGCCTACGATCCCGGGCACGACCTCCCGGCGCTGCGCCAGCGCTTCGGGACCGCGATCGCGGAGCTGGGGGCCAACGAAAGTCCGCTGGGTCCCAGCCCGCGCGCGCTCACGGCGATGCGCAATGCGCTGTCGGGCTGTTGCCGTTACCCCGACCCCCGCGGCGGTGCACTCAAGGCCGCGTTGGCCGAACGGCTCGACATTGCGGTGGAAAATCTGGTCCTCGGCAACGGCTCGAATGAGCTGCTGGTGCTGCTGGCGCAGTGCTTCGCGGATGCGAAGCATTCGGTGGTGTTCTCGCAGTTCGCATTCGCGGTATACCCCATCGCGGCGGCGGCGGCCGGTGCCCGCCCGCTGCGGGTGCCGGCGTTGCCGCGCGGCCACCGCAGTGCCCCGCTGGGCCATGACCTCGCTGCGATGGCGCGGGCGATTCGCGCCGATACGCGCCTCGTGTACCTCGCCAATCCCAACAATCCAACGGGTACCTGGTTCGACGATTCCGCGCTGGAGGAATTCCTCGCGAAGGTTCCACGCAATGTCCTGGTGGTGGTAGACGAGGCCTATCACGAATACGTGAGCGCGCCGGGCCTCACGACCGCCCTGCGCCTGCGCGGGCGCCATCCCAACCTGGTCGTGACGCGCACATTTTCCAAGGCTTACGGACTGGCGGGCCTGCGCGTCGGCTACCTCGTGGCGCATCCGGAGGTGGTGCAGATCCTCGAACGGCTGCGCGAGCCCTTCAACGTCAACGGCCTCGCGCTGGCCGGCGCCGAAGCCGCCGTGCGCGACAAGGCGTGGCTGGGCAAGGTTCATGCCTTCAATCGCGCCGAACGCGAATGGCTGCGGGGCGAGCTGCGGGAACGCGGCTACCGTTGCCTGCCATCGCAAACCAATTTCCTGCTGTGCATGCTGGCGCGGGACGCGGCCAGCCTGGCGCAGGGACTGGTGGAGCAGGGAGTGATCGTGCTGCCGGTGGCCGGCTATGGGTTGCCGCGCGCGCTGCGGATCAGCGTCGGCAGCCGGGCGGAGAACCGGCGCCTGCTGAAGGCCCTTTCGTGAGCGACCGGCTGGACTGGCTCGCGTCCCCGGCGCGCGCGCTGCGCGGCGATGTGGCCATTCCGGGCGACAAGTCGATCTCGCACCGCGCGATCATGCTCGCGTCGCTCGCCGAAGGCGTGTCGCGAATCCGGGGCTTTCTGGAAGGCGCGGACACGCGCGCGACCGCGCGCATTTTCCGGCAGATGGGCGTACGCATCGGGACTCCGTCGCCCGGTGAACGCGTCGTGTGCGGTTCCGGCTTGCACGGCCTGCGTGCGCCCGATCGCGTGCTCGATTGCGGCAATTCGGGCACCGCGATGCGCCTCCTGTGCGGCGTGCTGTCCGGGCAAGGGTTCGACTCGACACTGGTTGGCGACGCGTCCCTGTCGAAACGGCCCATGCGACG
>JBOHYX010000224.1:0-4587 GCA_050738115.1 Rhodanobacteraceae bacterium | reverse complement strand
GGCGCCTTGCCGGGCGTGTAGGCATGGGCGAGTGCGCGCTGCACGAACGCGACCGCGCGGCGCACGGCCACGCGGGGCGCGCGGCCCTTCGCGAGCTCCGCCGCCAGCGCCGACGACAGCGTGCAGCCGGTGCCGTGGGTGTCGAACGGCAGCCGCAGGTTGCGGATTTCCAACGTGCCGCGGACATCGGACCAGCGATCGACGACCTCGTGTCCGCGGCCGTGGCCGCCCTTCAGCAGCACGGCTTTGGCGCCGAAATCCCGCAGCATCGCGGTGGCACGTTCGCCCTCGCGGGTGGATCGGATCGTGATCCCCGTCAGCGCTTCGGCTTCCGGCAGGTTGGGGGTCAACACGTCGGCGAGCGGGATCAGTTTGTCGATCAGGACGCGCACCGCGTCAGCGTCCAGCAGCCGCGCGCCGGACGTTGCGATCATCACCGGATCGACCACCAGCCAGCGCGGCTTGCGACGCTGAAGTTCACGGGCGACGCAGCGGACGGTGCGCCCGTCGCCCAGCATCCCGGTCTTGACCGCCGCGACCGCGAAATCGTCAAACACGGCATCAAGTTCCGCGCGCAAGTGCTTGATCGGTATCGTGTGTACGGCCGTGACGCCGCGCGTGTTTTGCGCCGTCAACGCGGTGATCGCGCTGGTGCCGTGCACGCCCAAGGCCGCAAAGGTCTTCAAGTCCGCCTGGATGCCCGCGCCGCCGCCTGAATCCGAGCCGGCGATGGTCAAACAACAGGGAATCGGGAATCGGGAATCGGGAATCGAAACGGCTTGCTGTCGCGATTGCCGGCTTTTGCTTTTTCGATTCACCATTCCCTATTCTCTATTCCCGGCCCTTACAGCGCTTCCGAGGCAAAATCCGCCAGCCGCGACCGCTCACCGCGGCGCAGCGTCACGTGCGCCGCGTGCGGCCACTGCTTGAAGCGGTCGACCGCGTAGGTGAGTCCGGAGGTGGTCTCGGTCAGGTACGGCGTGTCGATCTGTTCGAGGTTGCCGAGGCACACCACCTTGGTGCCGGGGCCGGCGCGGGTGACCAGGGTCTTCATCTGCTTGGGCGTCAGGTTCTGCGCCTCGTCGATGATCACGTAGCGCGACAGGAAGGTACGCCCGCGCATGAAATTCAGCGACCGGATCTTGATGCGTGACGCCAGCAGGTCGTTGGTCGCCTGTCGGCCCCACGAACCGCCGTCCTCGGGGTTGGCCAGCACCTCGAGGTTGTCGGTGAGCGCGCCCATCCACGGCGTCATCTTTTCCTCTTCGGTGCCCGGCAGGAAGCCGATGTCCTCGCCGACCGACACCGTGGCGCGGGTCATGATGATTTCGCGGTAGCGCTGGCGATCCATCACCTGCGCGAGGCCGGCCGCGAGTGCCAGCAAAGTCTTGCCGGTGCCGGCGGTGCCGAGCAGGGTCACGAAATCGACATCGGAATCCATCAGCATGTTCAGCGCGAAGTTCTGTTCGCGGTTGCGCGCGGCGATGCCCCACACGCTGTGTGCGCTGTGCGTGTAGTCGTGCAGCAGCGCGAGCCGGACCTTGCCGTTCGCGCGTTCGAGCACGCGCAGCTCGACGCTGTTCTCGCCTGGCAGGTACAGGCACTGGTTTGGCTGCCAGGCTTCATCCTCGCCCGGCTGCAATTCGTAGAACGTCTCGCTGTGTTCGGACCACGAGCGCAGTTCCGGGTGGCGATCCCAGAAATCCACGGGCAGTTCGGTGGAACCCGTGTACAGCAGCGAGAAGTCATCGAGCGCGCGGTCGTTCTCGTAATCCTCGGCGGCGACGCCGAAAATCGTCGCCTTGATGCGCAGGTTGATGTCCTTGGACACCAGTGCGACCGCAGCGTCGGGGTGCTGCTCGCGCAGGTCGAGGATCGCGGCGAGGATGCGGTTGTCGGCCTTGCCCTGGCCGTTGCTGGCACGGGTCTGGAAGTACAAGTGGCCATTGGCGCCGCCGGTGCGCAGCTTCACGCCTTCGGGCTGCGCCAGCGGCACGCCGTCGGCGATGCCGTGGCTGTTGTTGCGTTCGATCAGCTCGTTGAGGAAGCGGCTGGCCTGGCGCGCATTGCGGGCGACTTCCGAGACACCCTGCTTTTTTTCGTCCAGTTCCTCCAGCACCGTCATCGGGATGAACACGTCGTGTTCCTCAAAGCGGAACAGCGCGGTGGGATCGTGCAGGAGGATGTTGGTGTCCAGCGCGTAGATGCGATTGCCCTGTTTACGATCAGTCATCCTGGACGAGTCCGCTCAGTCGGAAGAAGGGGAAGCAACGAGTGGCAAGAGGAGAGCACTGGTCCTTCGCGGAAAACGCGCTCTCTTGCTTTCCGTGAGGGGGATCAACGGGAGTCGGCGGGAATCGCGTGCAGGACCGCCTCGGCGTGGCCGGGCACCTTCACGCCGCACCATGCCTCGACCAGCCGCCCGTCGGGATCGATCAGGAAGGTGCTGCGCTCGACGCCGAGGTACTCCCGTCCGTACAGCTTTTTCTTCCGGATCACGTCGAAGGCCTTGCACCAGGTCTCGTTGGTGTCGGCGACGAGCGTGAACGGCAGCCCGAGCTTTTCCTTGAAGCCCGAATGCGAGCGCGCGCTGTCGCGCGATACGCCCACGATCGCCGCATCGCGGCGCTTGAATTTCGTGAAGAGGTCGCGGAAATCGCCCGCTTCGCGCGTGCAGCCGGTGGTGTTGTCCTTCGGGTAGAAATACAGCACGACCCAGTGGCCGCGCAGGTCGGCGAGTTTGAGCGCGTCACCCGATTGCGTGGTGCCGGAGAGCCTGGGAACCTTGTTGCCGATCTTGAGCATTTGCGACGATCACTGCTGACGTGTAGGAGCCGGCCTCGCCGGCGATGGTACGGGTCGCGCGCAGGCGCGCTCCTACCTAGAATTTGACGGGATCCATGATCGCGTCCAGGTTAAGGCCGTCGCACATCTCCATGAAATCATCGCGCAGTTCGGCGATCCGCGTGTCGGCCGGGATGCCGATCGTGATCTGTGCCTGGAACATCTCGGCGCCCGTCTGCATGGCCTGGTAGCGCATCGAGGACATCTGCTCGATGCTGATCTTGCGGCGGTTGAAGAAGTCGATCAACTCGACGAGTACCCCGGCGCGGTCGGCCGCGACCACTTCGACCATGTAGGGGAGCAGGTGGCTTGGCTGGTCGCGCGCCTGGGTGCGGTAACTGAGGAGGTGCACGTTCTCGTCGCGGCCAATCCGGCCAAGTGCGGTTTCGAGCTTCGCGACCGCGTCCCACGCGCCCCGGGCGAGCAGCAGCACGGACACGTCGGCGCCCACCGTAGCCACGCGCGATTCGGCGAGGTTGCAGCCGGCGTCGGAGATCCGCCGCGACAGCGCCAGCAACGGCGAATCCGAGGCAGGCGCGACCGCCTGGATCAGCAACTGATGGTCGGTGGCAGGTCGCGCGGCGGGCTGGTTCAAGCGGGTGACGGTCCGGGTGTTCACGATGGGAAAGAATAGCAGCGGCTGCGCGTGCACGCGCCCGCTATCATGGGCGGCTGGTAAGGACGTGGAGGCGATCGTGGACATTGGCGGCAGCATTTGCGCCATTGCAACGCCGTTCGGGACGGATGGCGCGCTCGACCTGCCGGCGTTTGGCCGGTTGATCGATTTCCAGCTCGACGGCGGCACGCAGGGCATCGTCGTTGCCGGTTCAACGGGCGAAGCCCACATGCTGGACGAGCGCGACTACGAGCGCCTGCTGGCGTGCGGGGTCGAACGCGTGGCCGGTCGCGTCCCGGTGATCGCGGGAACGGGCGAGGCCGCGACGGCGAAGACCGTCGCCGTGACCCGTCGTGCCGCGGCGCTCGGGGCCGACGCGGCGCTGGTCGTGACACCCTATTACGTGCGCCCGACGCAGGAGGGGCTGCGCCGGCACTTCGGCGAGGTTGCCGCACATGGCGGCCTGCCCGTCGTGATGTACAACGTACCTTCACGCACCGGTTGCGACATGCTGCCCGAAACGGTGGCTGCGCTTCGCGACACGGCGGGCGTCGCTGGGCTCAAGGAAGCGGTCGGCACGCCGGAACGCATTGCCGCCGTCGCGCAACTCAGGCGCCCGGGCTTTGTGTACCTGTCCGGGGACGACGGGAGCGCGGCGGAAGCCATGTTGGCCGGCGCGGGCGGCGTGGTGTCGGTGGTGAACAACCTGGTGCCAGGCGCGTTCCGGGCGCTGTGTGATGCCGCGCTCGCGGGCGATCGCGGCGCTGCCGCGCGGCACCTGGCGCGCCTCGCGCCGTTACTCGGTGCGCTTGGTTGCGCGCCCAACCCGATTCCGGTCAAGGCCGGGTTGGCCGAGCTTGGCCTGTGCCGTGCCGCGTTGCGGCTGCCGCTGGTCGAACTGCCGGCCGGTGCGGCACGCACCCGCATTCGCGACACGCTGTTGTCGCTTGCTGGCGCCGCCGCGGCGTGATCGTGCACAATGCGCCCATGAAACGAACCCCATTGCTGCTCTTGTTGCTCGCCCCGGTCGCGTTGGGTGGTTGCCAGACGATCAAGGCCCACAACCCGTTCCGGCACAAGGAACCCCAATACAAGTCCGCGCAGCAGGAACAGCCGCTGGAAGTACC
>JBOHYX010000223.1:0-4587 GCA_050738115.1 Rhodanobacteraceae bacterium | reverse complement strand
CGGTCGAACCGGCGCACGATCCGATTCCGGAGCGCAGCATCTTCCGCGCCTACGACGTCCGCGGCGTCGTGGGCTCGACCCTGACCGAAGGCGTGGCACGCCAGCTCGGCCGCGCGATCGGCAGTGCGGTGCGCGACAAGGACCTTTCGGAAATCGTGGTCGGGCGCGACGGCCGGTTGTCGGGACCGCAACTCGCGGGTGCGCTGATCGAGGGCCTGCGCGCGGCTGGCGTCGACGTGATCGACATCGGCGCCGTGCCGACCCCGGTCAGCTACTTCGCCGCATTCCAGCTCAACGCCGGGTCATGCGTGTCGGTGACCGGCAGCCACAACCCGCCCGATTACAACGGCTTCAAGATCGTGATCGGCGGCGAAACGCTGGCCGAGGACGCCATCCAGGATTTGTACCAGCGCATCGTGGATGGGCGCCTTGCCAGCGGTGAAGGCGCGCTGCGCCAGTACGACATCGAGGCCGAATACATCGAGCGCATCGCCTCCGACGTCCAGACCGGGCGCGCGCTGAAGGTCGTCGTCGACTGCGGCAACGGCATCGCGGGCAACACCGCACCGGGCGTGGTCAGCGCGATCGGCTGCGATCCGGTCCCTCTTTACTGCGACGTGGACGGCACCTTCCCCAACCACCACCCCGATCCGTCCGAACCCAAAAACCTGTCCGACCTGATCCTGACGGTGCAGAAGACCGGCGCGGATCTCGGGCTCGCCTTCGACGGCGACGGCGATCGCCTCGGCGTGGTCACCAAGGAAGGCGAAATCATCTATCCCGACCGGGTGCTTATGCTGTTCGCGCAGGACGTCCTCACCCGCAATCCCGGCGCCACCATTCTTTACGACGTGAAGTGCACCGGGCACCTGCAGCCCTTGATCCTGAAGGCCGGCGGCAGCCCGCTGATGTGGAAGACGGGGCACTCGCTTATCAAGGCCAAGATGAAGGAAACCGGCGCGCAACTGGCCGGCGAAATGAGCGGTCATTTCTTTTTTCGCGAGCGCTGGTACGGCTTCGACGACGGCGTGTACGCCGCCGCGCGGCTGCTGGAAATCCTCGCCAACGATCCGGAGGGCCGCGCGCCGGAGGCGATTTTCGCAACCCTGCCCAGGGGCGTGGCGACGCCCGAACTGCACATCCCGATGCAGGAAGGCGAGAACCATCCCTTCATCGCGAAGTTCCGCGAACGTGCGCAGTTCGACGGCGCACGGATCACCACGATCGATGGCGTCCGCGCCGACTGGCCGGATGGCTGGGGCCTGGTCCGCGCGTCCAACACCACGCCGGTGCTGGTGCTGCGCTTCGATGCCGACACCGCGACCGCGCTCAAGCGCATCGAGGACGCGTTCCGCGCGCAGTTGCTGGCGTGCGAGGCGGCGCTGCAGTTGCCGTTCTGAGGGGAGACGACGCTCGCTCAGACGGAGAGACGACGCTCGCTGCGCTCGCTCAGACGGGGAGAAGCGTGCCCGCTCTTCGTCTCCTCGTCTCCTCGTTTCCTCGTCTCCTCGTCTCCTCGTTTCCTCGTCTCCTCGTCTCCTCGTTTCCTCGTCTCCTCGTCTCCTCGTTTCCTCGTTTCCTCGTCTCTTCGCCGCCGCACGCCGCACCTCACGACGCCGGCGGCTCGTTGCCCGAGAACTTCACGGCGGTCGCGCCGGTGATCGGCCCCGCGACGTGCGCGTCATCGCTGACGTAGAGCTTGACCTCGCGTTCGAACGTCAGCGGACCGTTGACGGTGGCGCCGGGGCCGATCGTGATGACGGGCACATGGTTGCTGCCAAAGAGATTGATCGAGCTCTTGCCGTTCGGTTTCCGGACCTTGATGCCGCCATCGATGACGGCGTCGCCGGTGACCTCGATGTCGCCTGCGACGGTGGCGATCCCCGCGCCGACGTGCGCACCGTCGACGCTGATCTTGCTGCTGACGTTGCTCAGCGAGCCGTCGACGGCTGAACCGGGCGCGAGATTGAAGCTGCCGTTGACCGCCTGCACGTCACCCGACACCGTGGCGCCCTTCGCGAGCGTCACGCCGCCGTTCACGGTGCTGATGCTTTTCGCGCGCGCGCGTTCGTCCAGCTTGATGCCGCCATTCACGGTGCTGGCATCGCCGACCTGGGCGCCTTCGGCAAGATGGATGCTGCCGTTGACGGTCGATGCCTTGTCGGCCTTGGCGTTGGTCTCGACGCGCACCGAGCCGTTGACCGTGCTCGCATCGGTCACGCTGGTGCTCGAGGGAACGTCGACCGAGCCGTTGACGCCGCTGACGCAGGCGCCGAGTGCGAGCGGGGCGGCCAGCAGGACGGCAAGTGTGTAAAGGCGTGCGGATCGCATGGGAAACCTCCTGCGCGGAACGCGTGGATGGGTTGCGATCGTGCCTGATGCGGGCGGTGTTGCCAATAGGCACAAGGTCATCGTGACTTTTGTCGTGCGATCGTCCTTGTTTGTGCGATCGTCCATGATCGCCGCTTCGCTCGAGATTCATCCACCCGAAAGCACGCGCACGTAGCCGGCATTAGAACGGCCATCCATGGCCTGACTGTGACAACAGCCGCTTCGAATGGAGCAATCGTTACAATGGATTGAATCCTTGGAATCCCTGAAGCCATGCACACGCTCGTGATGATCCGCCACGGCCAGTCGCTGTGGAACAAGGAAAACCGTTTCACCGGCTGGGCCGACGTCGACCTTTCGGAGCAGGGCTGGGACGAGGCCCGCGAAGCCGGCCGGCTGCTCAAGCAGCACGGCTACGCATTCGACCTCACGCACACCTCGGTGCTGAAGCGCGCCGTGCACACACTGTGGGGCGTGCTGGACGCGATGGATCTCGCGTGGCTGCCGGTGCTGACGGACTGGCGCCTCAACGAGCGCCACTACGGTGCGCTGACCGGCATGAACAAGGCCGAAGTCGCGGCGAAGCACGGTGACGCGCAGGTGCACATCTGGCGGCGCAGCTACGACGTACCGCCGCCGCCGCTCGACCCCGATGACGACTTCTGCGCGAACGACCCGCGTTACGCGAAGCTGGATCGCGCCCAGATCCCGCTGACAGAATGCCTCAAGGACACGGTGGCGCGCGTGCTGCCGTACTGGCACGAGGCGCTGGCGCCCGCGATCCGCAGCGGGCAACGCGTGCTGGTATCCGCGCACGGCAACTCGATGCGCGCGCTGGTGAAATACCTCGACGGCATTTCCGATGCCGACATCACCGGCCTCAACATCCCGAACGGCGTGCCGCTGGTCTATGAGTTCGACGATGCGCTGACGCCGATCCGGCACTTCTACCTTGGCGACGCGGATGCGATCGCCGCCAGGACCGCGGCCGCCGCATTGTCGAGGCCAGCCACAGCGGGTTAGCCTACGTCTTCAACCGCTTCCACGGCCACGACGCGATGAAGCTGATCACGCCGACGATCGTGAGGATGATCGGTATCCAGATGTCGTGATGCCGCCCGAGTGCAAACACCAGCGCGGCGCCGATCAACAGCGCGGCGCCGAACGCCGCGGTCAGCAGCCGACGCTGGATTTCGCGGCCGAGCGCGTGCAGGTGCTCCAGCTCGCGCTCGCCGAAGCGCAGCGGGCCGTTGCCCTCGGCAAGCTGGTCCAGCGCGCCGTGGATCTTCTCGGGAATCAGGGGCGCGATGCGCAGCCACGTTGGAATGCGCTTGCGGATCTCGCGCAGCGCGTGGCGCGCGCTGTAGCGGTCGGCGATGATGCGCTTCAGCACCGGCTGCGCCACCGACCAGATGTCGATGTCGGGATCGAGCTGGCGCCCGAGGCCCTCGACGTTCAGCAGGGTCTTCTGCAGCAGGATCAACTGTGGCTGCAAGGTGAGTTCGAACTTGCGCGCGGTGCTGAACAGTTTCGCCACGACCTCGGCGAGCGAAATCTCCGACAGCGGCCGCGTGAAGTACGGCTCGCACACCGTCCGGATCGCGGCTTCCAGTTCGTCCACCCGGATGTGGCGCGGCATCCAGCCCGCGGCGAGGTGCAACTCGGCGATGCGCCGGTAGTTGCGCTCGAACATCGCGATGAAGTTCTCGGCGAGCCAGTACTGGTCCTCGTCCGGCAGCGAGCCCATGATCCCGAAATCGAGCGCGATGAAGCGCGGATCGCGCGTTCGGGTGGGATCGACCCAGATGTTCCCCGGATGCGCATCGGCATGGAAGAAGTTGTCGCGGAACACCTGCTCGTAGAACAGCCGCACGCCCTTTTCGGCGAGAATGTGACGATCGATGCCGGCCGCGTCGATGGCCACGACGTCGTCGGCGGGAATGCCGTGCACGCGCTCCATCGTCAGCACCTTCTCGCAGGTGTGCGACCACAAGATCTCCGGGACGTAGAGGTCGTTCGAGTTCTCGAAATTGCGCCGCAGCAGGCTCGCGTTCGCACCCTCGTTCTGCAGGTTCAGCTCGTTGTGCAAGGTCCGCGCGACCTCGTTGAACATGTCGCGCGGGCGAAGCTTGTCGGCCTGCGGATGCCAGCGCTCGACCAGGCGCGAGAGCGCGTCCAGCAGTTCGAGGTTGTGGCGGACGTTCTGCACGATGTTCGGCCGCAGGACCTTGACCACGACTTCCCGCCCCATGGAAC
>JBOHYX010000222.1:0-4588 GCA_050738115.1 Rhodanobacteraceae bacterium | reverse complement strand
GACCAGCAGCACCGATTCGGCCAGCACCAGCGACAACACGCTGCGGTTCGAGAACCCGATCGTCTTCAACACCGCGAGTTCGGGAATGCGCTCGCGCACCGCCTGCGCCATGGTGTTGCCGGTCAGCAGGATCAGCGTGAAAAACACCGCCGCCATGATGCCGGTGACGATCAGGCCGATGTTGGCAAGCTGGCTGATGAACGAGGCGGTGAACGCGTTCGCGGTTTCGGTCTTGGTCTCGTGGTCGGAGTTGACGCTGATCGCGTCGATTGCGCTCGACACACGGCTCGCCAGCCCCGGGCTCGCGATCTTTTCCTGATACCAGCCCACACTGCCGTTGCCGAACTGGCGCGCCTCGTCGAAGTACTTCCAGCGGAAGAACATCGCGTTCTCGATGCCCTTCTCGTTCGAATGGGACGCCGTGAAAATGCCGACCAGCGTGAACGTCCAGGCATTGGTGCCGTCCTTCTTCGGCCAGATCGTGGCCTCGAGCGGAATCTGGTCGCCAATTTTCCAGCCGAATTTTTGGGCCAGTGCCGCACCCACCACCGCGCCGTCGCGCGTGGACTGGAACGCCTTCACCTGGTCCGGCGGCAGCACCACCGCGTCCTGCACCGAGAAATAGTTCGAGCTCACCGCCTCGTTCGGAAAGAAGTTCTTCGGATCCTGGTAGATGCCGCCAAACCAGTTCACGTAAGCGACCGCGGTAACGCCCGGTACCGCTTCGATCCGGGACTGGAGGCTCAGCGGCAGTTGCTGCCCAAGCCCGAGCTTGGACATCGTGATCAACTGGCTGGCGCCGCTCACGCTATGCCCGGCATCGGCAAACGCGGTGCGCACCGAATCGAGCATCCCGAACAGCAGGAACGCCGCCAGCACCGAAAACATCGTGAACAGCGTGCGGGTCTTGCGCCGCATCAGCGCCGCCCAGACCAGATGGAAGTATTTCATGTGCATACCTCGTCATTCCCGTCCCACGCGATCCGCGGCCGGGAGCTTCGTAGGGCGGGCATTGCCCGCCTCAAAGCTCCGTAGGGCGGGCATTGCCCGCATCAAAGTCGCGCCATCCCAGCGGCGGGCCGTGCCCGCCCTGCGTCACGTATTCACGCCCTGCTCCACCAGCGTCCCCTTGTCGAGGTGCAACGTGTGCGAGGCGTATTCCGCGGCCTTGGGATCGTGGGTCACCATCACGACGGTCTTGCCGTGCTCGCGGTTGAGCCGCTGCAGCAGCGTCAGTACTTCCTCGGCGGACTGGCGATCCAGGTCGCCGGTCGGCTCGTCGCACACCAGCAAGGTCGGGTCGGACACGATCGCGCGCGCGATCGCGACGCGCTGCTGCTGGCCGCCGGAAAGCTCCGCGGGCTTGTGCGTGGCCCGATCGGCAAGCCCCACCAGTTGCAGCGCGATGGCCGCGTTCTTCCGGCGCCGCTTGCCCGACAACTTCGTCAGCAGCAACGGCAGCTCCACGTTCTTCTGCGCGGTGAGCGCCGGCATCAGGTTGTAGAACTGGAACACGAAGCCGACGTTGCCGGCGCGCCAGCGCGCGAGCTGGCCTTCGCCCATCTTGTCGATGCGCTTGCCGTCGACCGCCAGGCTGCCATCAGTCGGCGAATCGAGCCCGCCGATCAGGTTCAAAAGCGTCGTTTTGCCCGAGCCCGACGGCCCCATCAGCGCAAAGAAATCGCCACGTGCGATGTCGAGATTGACGTGGTGCAGCACCTCGAGCTTCTGCTTTCCACGCGTGTAGGTCTTGGAAAGCCCGCGGATCTGCACCAGCGGCTGGCGGCCGCTTTGTGTGGGGTCTTCACGTTGCACTTCCGCTGCGACTGCGTTCATGGTCATTCCTCTCGCGAGCACAATTACTTTTCGTCATTCCGGGCTGCACGAAGCGCAGAACCCGGAATCCAGCTCTGGCTCCAGTTGAAGCAAAAAGCTGGATTCCGGGTTCGGCCGGCGATGAAGCCGCCGATCGCCCCGGAATGACGAGCAAACAAACGATCGGCTCGGCAGCACGAATGGACCAAGTCATCATCATGACCCACCCGCCTTCACCTTCACCTTTTCACCGTCCTTCAAACCCGCCGGCGGCGTGGTCACCACTTCGGCCCCAGCATTCAGACCCTGCGTCACCTGCTTCATGTCGGAAAAATCCTTGCCCGTGGCGACCGGTTTCTGCTCCGCGCGGCCGTTGTCCACCACGAACACCACGTCCTTCCCGCCGCGCTGCACGAGCGCCGATTTCGGCACCAGCACGCCAACCAGCGGCTTCGCGTCGGCCTGCTGCTTTTCCAGGAATGACACGCGCACGCCCATCTGCGGAATGATCCGCGGGTCCTTCTCGTCCAGCGCGATGCGCACCTTCACCGTGGCCTTGCTCTTGTCGGCGCTCGGGATGATCGCGATCACGTGCGCCGGGATTTTCCAGTCGGGATACGCATCCAGCACCGCGGTGGCCGGCATGTCCGGCTTCACCCGGCTGATGTACTGCTCGTTGACGTCGACGTCCACTTCCAGTGAATTCATGTCGACGATGGTCGCGATGCCGCCACCGCCCACCGTGTACGGCGACACGATCTGGCCGACCTCGGCATCCTTCACGGTGACGACGCCGGTGAACGGCGCGCGGATGATGGTGTAACCCACGCTGACCTTGGCGAGCGCGACGTCGGCCTCGGCGGCCACGGCCTGCTTGATCGTTGCGTTCAACGCCGCGCGATCGGTGGTGACCTGGGTGTTGGCCTGCTGGGCGACCTGTTTGGAAACATAACCCTGCTTCACCACCGCGTTGGCACGCGCGGCATCGGCCTGGTCCTGCTGCAGCGTCGCACGCGCCTTCACGACCTGCGCCTGCGCGGCCGCGAACTGCGCTTCGGCAGCGTTCAACTGGGCGACATATTGGGTGTCGTCGATCCGCGCCAGCACCTGGCCCTGCTTGACGTGGTCGCCCTCCTCGACCAGCACCTGGGTCAGGGTGCCGATGATCTGCGCTGCCACGGTGGCCTGGCGCCGCGCCACCACATAGCCCGTCGCCTGCAACACTGCCGCGTCGTTGGCGCCCGCGGAAGCCGCCACCGCGGTCGAGGTCTGCACCGCCACGCCCCGGTCGCGCATCGCGAACGCCGTGGCGCCACCCGCGATGATCAGGATCGCGATCACGCCGGCCACGATCCACGGCCACCGGGCCGGCGATTCGTCGTCGTCGCGCTGCCCGCGCTCGATGCGCAGTTCGTGCAGCAGATCCTTGTCGGAATCGTTATCGGCCACCGATCGTCCCCGTGTGCGCTACTCGCGACCGCGAAGTCTGCCAGAGCTTGGCAGCCGCTGCGCAGTCGCGCCACCGATCGGCATCAAGCATCACGGCTGACAGGTGTCACGCGCCCCCCGTTGGCAGCTGCCGCGGAGGACCATCGTCTCGCGGGACGGGGTTGCGCCGCCACGGGCCAATCCGATATCGCCGCCCGCCCCGGATCCGTGCGTTTGGATGTCCGGTCGCGGACGGCGTACGCTGACCCGGCGCCATGCGCCGCCGGGGAGCGCCGGCCAGGCACGGCGATGCTCCCGGAAGAGCGCAGCCCAATGCATGAGGTCACCCCAATGTCATTCCTGTTCGATCCACTACCCATCCCGAGTTTGCCAGTTGCCGGCCGCGACGCGCGTTTCCCGGTGCACCGCATCTACGCGATCGGGCGCAATTACGCGTCGCACGCAACGGAGATGCACGCGCAGCAGGTGAGCCGCGCGAATCCGGTGTTCTTCATGAAACCCGTGGACGCGCTGGTGCCGGAAGGCGGCGACATCCCCTACCCATCGGCCACGCAAGACTTCCACCACGAAGTCGAAATGGTCGTGGCGCTCATGAAGGGCGGGCGCGACATCGGTGCAGCCAGTGCGCTGGATTGCATTTTCGGCTACGGCGTCGGGCTCGACCTCACGCGCCGTGACCTGCAGGCGTCGATGAAGGCCAAGGGCCTGCCGTGGGACGTCGCCAAAGGTTTCGACCACTCCGCGCCGGTGTCGGTGTTGCGGCCAGCAAGCGAAACGGGTCATCCCGAACACGCGCGCCTGTCATTCGCGGTGAACGGCGAAGTCCGCCAGGACACGGACATCGCCGAGATGATTTTCCCGGTGGCCGAGATCATCGCCGAGCTGTCGAAACTGTTCGAACTGAAACCCGGCGACCTCGTCTTCACCGGCACGCCGGCCGGGGTCGGGCCGCTGGTCCGCGGGGAGGCCTTCCACGCGGAGCTGCACGCCATCGCGACGCTGGAAGGCCGTATCACGTGAATGCGGATCAGCCGTGTTGCCCCGATGCAACGCAGTGAAATCCGGGATTCCGTCGCCACGGCCCCGGATTCCGTTTCACTCCATCCGGGCTGCCAGCTGAACGGGGGCGCGGCTTGCGGGCGACGCGGGGTAATGCCTAAATGAGCGCGCCGCGAGGCGGCACGGGGGGATCCACCACCTTCAAGAAGGAGTTCGCGATGAGCTTTGCAAGCGATTTCAAGGCATTCGTGATGCGCGGCAACGTGATCGACATGGCCGTGGGCATCGTGATCGGCGCTGCGTTCGGCAGGGTCGTGTCGTCGCT
>JBOHYX010000221.1:0-4589 GCA_050738115.1 Rhodanobacteraceae bacterium | reverse complement strand
TTCGCTGATATCACTTGTGAGTCAACCCGTTTCCGAAAGCCAGCGCAAGGTATGTGCGCAGATCGTCATCGCGCAGGTCGACAAATACAACCAGACGGTGGCGTTGCTCGGAAGGCTCGGTACGTACAAGAGCTCACTGGATCAACTCGTGGACATGGCTGGCAAGGTCGAAGCGACCTTGGGTTACGCGAGCGGTACCACGACCCAGGCGACCACCTACGCGAGCGGCATGGCGACGGACATGAACAACTGGGACGCACGGATGAAGGCCGACGACGCCATCATAAAAACGTTGCAGGATCAGCAGGTGTTGCTGGCCAGGCTGGCGCTCAAGGGCGGAGCCTCATCGATTCTCGGTGCGGCGCTGGAGGACGTGACGTTCAAGGCCGCGGTGCAAGCCGTGGGGCATTGAGGCGTCCGCTGCGCGTGCCCGGCGGGTGCCCCACGACGCAACCTGCGCGGCACGTCAACAAGGCGAAACGCCACCAGGAGCGGAGCCATGGGAGCGGGAGTTTCGAATTTCGTCTTTTTCGTGTTGATTTACGACTGGCTCAACGAGGCGATCACCAGTTTTGGTGACACCCTGATGGGACGATTCACGGAGTGGGCATCGTTGCTGGCGCTGTTGCTGGTGACGATCTGGATCATGCTCGTCGGCTACCGCGTCATCACGGGCACATTGCGCGAACCGCTGATGGCCGTGGTCGTCAACATGGCGCGGATCGCGGTAATCGTCACCGTTGCCACCAGCATGAGTTTGTTCGGAACCCACCTCAACACGTTCTTCAACACCGACCTGAACAAGGCGATCAACCAGGCCGTGACGGGCAGCAACGACAGCATCCAGTCGTCCATCGACAAGAATCTCGTGTGGACGGAAATTGCCATGAGCGCGGTGGACGCCGTGAAACTGATACCCAGCGACACGGAAGGCAACACCGAAAAGAACCGGGCCATGTTCTGGGCAGGCCTGGGCACCGCGGGACCGGCGCTCACGGCGGCCGTGATGCTGTTGATGTACCGGTTTGCGCTGGCCCTGTTCATCGGTCTGGGGCCGTTGTTCATCCTGTGCCTGATCTTCGACCAGACCAAGGGGTTTTTCACGAAGTGGCTGTACTACGGGATCGGCACGCTGTTTTCGATGGCTTTCCTCAACGTGGTCACGTCGATGGTGCTGCAGCTCAGCACCGGCGTGGCCGCGGGCATGTGGACTGCGGGGCTGCTCGAAAAAGCCTTCACCGGTGGCGTCGAAGGGGTTTCGCACGTGGCACTCGAGCAGGGCGGAATCGGGCTGATCCTGACGATGCTCATCCTGACCGTCCCGCCGATGGGTGCAATGTTCTTCAACAGCACGGTAGGTCAGTTCATGTATTTCTCGGCGTTCCGGCGCGAAGGTGAACCCGGTCCGCGCGGCGAGCCGCCCGGCGCCTACCGGCAGCCGCATGCATCGGCACCGGAATCGGCAGCGGGATCCGGCGGCCACGGTATCCCGCTTCCGGCGATGCGCGGCATGCTGCCGTCGGCCCCCGCCGGCGCGGATGAAATCAGGCGGTATACGTGAGGCGTCCAGTGGACCGCGCGATCACGGTTCGGGCGCGGCAACGGAGGTCGACGCCCGCGGCGGGCGGAACGGGATCAGTTGCGCAAACTTCATCGGAAAGGAGGGAACCATGGAACTGCGGTTGGCCTCGGCCACGCTCGCGCTTGCCGTCGGCCTCGTACTTGCGCCGGCTGGCAAGGCCCAGGGCGTTGATCCGTGCAGCGTACACGCCTGCATGGCGGGCATCTCGGGTGTTGGTGCCAGCGGCGGAGCGGCCTGCGCCCCCGCGATGGACTTCTTCTTCGACAGCCTGGTCGTGTGGGACTGGTCGGGATTCGACATGCCCGCCACGTGGGCCCTGCGCTACACGTACATGAACTACTGCCCCGGGGTCGCCGCCGCGCCGTCGAACCAGGCGATTGCCGCGAGCATTGCCGATGTCTGGTACGCGGTGCCCTGACGCGACGGCGCAGGCGCGCGTGACCCGTCCCGTGCCGCGTATCGTCGGGAGGGCCTGGGTGTCGATGGGAAAACTCGCGGTCGTCGTTGCGTTGATGGTGCCGACGGTCGCGCTTTTCGGCGATCTGACGATCGACGCATCGCTTTCCGTCCATGCGCGGGAATGGCGCGGACCGCATCTCCCCCGCGCCAGCGCGCGTACACTGGGCACCATCCGGATGGGCGTGTCGACGGCGCGGCGCGAAGGGGGGGTGATGGACGCGGATTTCTCGGATGCCACGTTTCAGGCGCAGATGGCGGCGCTGCGGCGGCAGTACGTGGCAGGCCTTGCGGTGCGCAGCGCGGCGTTGGCGGATGCGTGGCGAGCGTGCAGCGACGGCGGCGGCGAAGCCGCATGGCTCGCGTTGCGGGATGTCGCGCACAGGCTGTCAGGGTCGGCGTCGAGCTACGGATTCGTGTCCCTGGGCGCGGCGGCGCGCGAACTCGACGGGCTGCTGTCCGGGCATCCGCCGTGCCGCGTGCGTGCGGCCGCCGAAGCTGCGGTCACGCGCGTCCGGACCCTACTGGATGCTGCGATGGCGGGAAGTCCGCCCCTGCCACACGGAGGCGATGCTTCGCGGTAGCTTGGCCCGACGCGCGCAGGGCCGCTATGCTCGCTGATGGGCTACGCAGGCGATGACGTGTGGCGGGCAAATTGAAAGCTGTTTCCCTGATCGGCGCGCCGACCGACATCGGCGCCGGCACGCGCGGTGCGTCGATGGGCCCGGAGGCACTGCGGGTGGCGGGCCTGCCGGAGGCACTGGCGGCCCGCGGACTGGACGTCGCGGACCGCGGCAATCTCGCGGGGCCCCTGAATCCGTGGCAGCCGCCCAGGAATGGCTATCGGCACCTTCCGGAAGTCGTGGCGTGGAACCGTACGCTGATGGCGGCGGAACTCGCCGAGCTCGAGGCCGGGCGCATGCCGATCCTCCTGGGCGGGGACCACTGCCTCGGCGTCGGCTCGATCAGCGCCGTGGCGCGCCACTGCCGGGAGTGTGGCCGCAAGCTCCGGGTGTTCTGGCTGGATGCCCATGCCGACTTCAATACCGCGGAGATCAGTCCGTCGGGCAACATCCACGGCATGCCCGTCGCTTGCCTGTGCGGCCACGGTCCCGACGAACTGACCTCGCTGAGCGGCGTGACGCCTGCGATCCGGGCCGATGCAGTGCGCCAGATCGGGATCCGCTCGGTGGATCCGAAGGAAAAGCGCCTGGTGCATGACGTGGGGCTCGGGATCTACGACATGCGCTACATCGACGAGGTGGGCATGCGCACGGTGATGGAAGAGGCGCTCGACGGCCTCGACGGCGATGCGCACCTGCACGTGAGCTTCGACGTCGATTTTCTCGATCCGTGCATCGCTCCGGCCGTAGCGACGACGGTGCCCGGCGGGCCGAATTACCGCGAGGCGCAGCTCGCCATGGAAATGATCGCGGACAGCGGATGCGCGCGCTCGCTGGACATCATGGAGTTGAATCCCGCGCTCGACGAGCGCAACCGGACGGCCGAGCTCGTGGTCGACCTGGTCGAGAGCCTGTTCGGGAAATCCACCCTGATGCGCACCTGAACCTGGGCGTGCGCGTTGCGGCGCCTTCAGAAATGAGACGCGCGTCTCCCTTTTTGGGCAATCGGGTCAACAACTGTTTCAAGGGTGTGGCGGAACCCGGCGTGAGCACGGCTCTTGCACCTGCCATCCCGGCAACGCGTTCGTGCGTTGTGGCAAACCGGTCAGGGGGACTCGGTGGTGGCACGGCATCCGCGACAATCCGGCATCATCGGTGCGATACCCGGCGCCCACGCATTGCTGCGCTGGCGCGGCTGGTTGGGCGTCGCGCTGTTGGTGGTCCCGACGGTGATCCTGGCGGTGTTCGCCGCAGCAAGCCCAGAGGGATCCGAGCGCGCCGCCTTTGCCTGGCCGCTGGCATTCGTCGGGCTGCTGGCGCTCGCGCTGGCCGGTGCCGTGATGGTGCGGGTGCTGTCGAATCTGCGCCGGATGGCCGAAATGGCCCGCATCGTGGCTGAACACAACAGCAGCCCGATATTCGTCAAGGACACCGACTGCCACTACCGGTACGCCAACGATGGTGCCGCCGCGCTGCTGGGGCGACGTCCTGCGGAGATCCTCGGGCGCCGCGACAGCGAGCTCGATCCCGGCGCGGCGGCGTCGGCCCACGAGGAAAACGATCGCGTCTGCCTGGATCGCGACCTGCCAACCATGTTCCGTGAATCCCAGCAGGTGGCCGACAGCGAGCGCACCGTCCTGGTTGGCAAGTACCCGTTGCACGACATGCGCGGGCGCGTGACCGGCCTCGTCGGCATGGCGAGCGACCTCACCGATGAGGTGACGCTGCAGGTGCTCGACCGGCGGCGCAGCGATGAAACACGGGTGTGGTTCGACCACAATCCGCTGCCGGTGGTCGCATTTACCGGCTCCGACCTGCGCATCCTCAAGATCAATGCGGCGGCCGCGCGCTGCTACGGCTACGACCATCGGCAGATGCTGCTGATGCACCTGCCGGACCTGTTCGCGCCACACGAATCCGAGCGCTTG
>JBOHYX010000220.1:0-4631 GCA_050738115.1 Rhodanobacteraceae bacterium | reverse complement strand
GTCGGCGATGGACAGGTTCACGTTGTGGTTCGACATTTTCGACACGGGGACTCCTTGGGCACACGGCCACTCGCATTCGTTCGCGCTGCTTAACCCCGTGATTATCGCACGATGCGCGCGCGTACGCAGGCGGTTCGCACGGTGCGGCCGGGGGCGAACGCAGACGAAAACGCCTTCCGTACGCATGTACGGAAGGCGTCGCAGACTCGGATGATCCTGGTTCAGGCGCGGGCGGTGCGCGACATGCGCTGCAACGCATGCCGCGAGCGCAACTGCTCACGCCGGTGCCGTCCGCGGTACCACATCTGCGACTGGATCCCGGATCAGCGCACGTCCCTGTGCTGTCCGGGATGACGACATCCTGTCGTCATCTCGTACCGGCTGAATAACGCCGCTTGAACTTGTCGATGCGGCCGCCCGTATCCATGACCTTCTGCTTGCCGGTGTAGAACGGATGCGAGGCCGAGGAGATGTCGACCTTGATCACGGGGTACTCGTTGCCGTCTTCCCACTTGATCGTCTCATCGCTTGCGGCGGTCGACTGCGTCAGGAACGCGAAGCCGGCCGCGGCGTCCTGGAAGACGACCGGATGGTACTTCGGGTGAATGTCGGCTTTCATGGAATGTCCGCCTCGGCGCGGCAGCATCAAGTGAGCCGGCGATTGTAGCCGGATCGAATGCTTCCGGGCAACCTTCACGCTTCGGCAAATCGCGCGGAAGCGCCGATCCAGCGCGCGGTCAGCCGCCGCGCCAGCGCCGGATGGCTGCGCAGCAGCACCGCGCCGACGCGCTGCACTGCAGGCAACAGCGCCGCGTCGCGCGCCACGTCCGCGACGCGGAACCCCATCGTTCCGGTCTGGCGGGTGCCCAGCAGTTCGCCGGGACCGCGCAGGCGCAGGTCCGTTTCAGCGATCGCGAACCCGTCATTGGTGGCGCGAAGCGTCTCGAGGCGTTGCCGCGCCAGCGCGGACAGTGGCCGCTGGTACAGCAGCACGCAAGTGGACGCGAGCGCGCCCCGCCCGACCCGGCCGCGCAACTGGTGCAACTGCGCAAGACCGAGCCGCTCGGCGTTCTCGATCACCATCAGGCTCGCGTTCGGCACGTCGACGCCGACCTCGATCACCGTCGTGGCGACGAGCAGCGCGGTGGCGCCCGACTGGAAGGCATCCATCGCGGCCTGTTTGTCCCGGGCTTTCATGCGACCGTGCACGAGGCCGACCGACACGCCCGGCAGCGCCGCGCACAACTGGGCGTGCGCCACCTCGGCGGCGTGCGCCTGGAGTTGTTCGCTGTCCTGGATCAACGTGCACACCCAATAGACCTGACGCCCTTCGGCGCAGGCGGCGCGGATGCGCGCGATCACCTCGTCGCGGCGCGCGTTGGAAACCGCGATCGTGCGCACGGGCGTGCGCCCGGGCGGCAATTCGTCGAGCGTGGACACATCGAGGTCGGCGTACGCGCTCATCGCCAGCGTGCGCGGAATCGGGGTCGCCGTCAGCACCAACTGGTGCGGCACTTCGCCGTTGGCGGCGCCCTTGTTGCGAAGATCCATCCGCTGCTGCACGCCGAAGCGGTGTTGCTCGTCGACGATCACGAGTCCGAGTCGCGAAAACTCCACGCCTTCCTGCATCAGCGCATGGGTACCGACCGCGACCGGCGCGCCGGCGGCCAGCCGCGCCAGCGCCGCCGTGCGCGCACGGCCCGTGACGCGTCCGGCGAGCCACTCGACCTCGATGCCGAGCGGTTCGAGCCACGCCCGGAAGCTCCGAAGGTGCTGCTCGGCCAGCAGTTCGGTGGGCGCCATCAGCGCCGTCTGCCGGTCATTCGCGACAGCGTGCAGCGCGGCCAACGCGGCGACCACGGTCTTGCCGGAACCGACATCGCCCTGGACCAGTCGCAACATCGGTACGGCCGCCTCGAGATCGTGCCCGACCTCGCCCGCCACGCGATCCTGCGCGGCCGTGAGCACGAACGGCAACGCCGCGACGAAACGCGCGCGCAGCGCCGGGTCGGCCAGCAACGCCGGCGCGCGATGCCGACGCACCTTCGCGCGCAGGCGTTTCAGGCTCAAGTGGTGGGCCAGCAGTTCCTCGAAGGCCAGCCGCTGCTGGGCAGGGTGCCGGCCTTCCAGCAGCGCGACGACGTCGGCATCGGGTGCCGGATGATGCACGCCGAGCAGTGCGTCGTGCAGCGGCAGCATGCCGAGCGGCGCCAGCAGGTCGGGGGGAATCAACTCGAGCGCGGCCTCGCCCGGCAGCAGCGCCAGGGCCTTGTCGATCACCACGCGCAGCCGTTGCTGGCCGAGCCCTTCGGTGACGGGATACACCGGCGTCAGCGTCGCCTCGACCGGCGCATCGCCGCGCACGACGCGATACTGCGGATGCACCATCTCGAGGCCCTGCTGGCCATGGCGAACCTGGCCGTA
Organism: Rhodanobacteraceae bacterium; assembly: GCA_050738115.1. Lineage (GTDB taxonomy): Bacteria > Pseudomonadota > Gammaproteobacteria > Xanthomonadales > Rhodanobacteraceae > 66-474. The sequence goes on along the minus strand of JBOHYX010000220.1, from coordinate 2,207 downwards.
GCAGCGCAGCCGCGTGCCGCGTGCAAATTGTTGAGCCTGCTGGTGGCGGAAATGGAAGAAGCGAAGCACCAGCGTCGCTCCCGATGCGTCGCCGATCGCGATCTTCAACTGCGGGCGATAGCGAAAACCCGCGTCGACCGCCTCGATCACGCCTTCGACCTGCGCCGCGTCGCCCGCAGTCAATCCACCAATCGGCGTGATGCGCGTGCGATCCTCGTAACGCAACGGCGGGTGGAACCACAGATCCTGGACATGCGCGATGCCGAGTTTGCCCAGCGTCGCGGCGAGTGCCGGCCCGACGCCCGGCAGCGACGCCACCGGCGCGAGGCCGGGGTCCGCCTCGCCGTGCCTGCGCGCGTCAGCCAATACCGCCATGCTTGGAGGCGCAGCGCGTCGCTCGCACGATCACCGGCCCGCCACCGCGATCACATCGATCTCGACCGCCGCGCCACGCGGCAGCGCCGCCACGCCGATGGTCGTGCGCGCCGGATACGGCTCGCGGAAGTAGCGCTTCATCACTTCGTTGACGGCGCCGAAGTTGCCGAGGTCAGCCATGTAGATCGCGACGCGCACGACGTCCTCGAAGCTGGCCCCGGCCGCGGCCAGCACGGCTTTCAGGTTTTCGAACACGCGCGTGGCCTCGGCCTCGATGCCGCCCGCGACGATCTCGCCGGTCGCAGGGTCGATCGGCGTCTGCCCCGAAAGGTACAGCGTGTTGCCGGTGCGCACGCCCTGCGAATACGGGCCGATGGCCTTGGGCGCGGAGTCGGAATGGATCGGTGTGCGTGGCATGGAACCTCTCGCAAAGCAGAAGAAGGGCAGCATAGCAGCCGTCCCTGGCGAACGACGCCGCGCAGGCGCAGTTCGAGACGCGTCGATCGAAGCCGCTGTTGTGGAAAGTCAGGCCATGGATGGCCGTTCTGGTGCAGCCGAAGCCGACGTCATCGCGTTCACCCTCTATGTTGGTGGCGCAGCGATCAGGGACGATCGCAACTCAAATGGGGTACCGATACACCCCGTTCACCACCTTGGTGTTGCGGATTTTCCGCATCACGTTCGCGAGGTGCTTGCGGTGCTTGACCTCGATCGAGAAGATGAGGGTGGCGGCCTGGATCCCGTGCTCGATGTACTTGACGTCCTCGATGTTGGAGTTCGCGTCCGCGATCGCGGTCGAGACCGTCGCCAGCACGCCCGGCCGGTTGACGACCTCGACCCGGAGTTCGATGCGGTAATCGCCCTGGACGTGCTTGTCCCAGCCGATCTCGACGCGGCGTTCGGGCAGCTTCGTGAGTTCGGCGACGTTGGGGCACTCGACCCGGTGCACGACGATGCCCTTGCCCGGCGAAAGATAGCCGACGATGTCGTCGCCCGGTACGGGATGGCAGCAGTTGCCAAAACTCAGGACACCGCGCTCGGCACCGCTGATGAGGATCTTTTCGGTACGGTGGTGCGCCGAACCCGCGACCGCCCCGCCCATCGTGATCAATCGCGCCGCCACCTGGTCCGGCATGCGGTTGCCCAGCGCGATGTCCGACAGCAGGTCCTCGAGCCGACGCAGGTTGTGCTCGGCCAGGAACTGGTCCACCGCCTCCGGCGCGATCGCATTGAGGCTGGAACCCTTCGCATCCAGCGCGCTTTCCAGCATCCGGTGCCCGAAAACGACGGCGTCCTCGTGCTGCATGTGCTTCAGGTACTGGCGAATCGCTGCTCGCGCCTTGCCGGTCACCGCGAAGTCGAGCCACTGCGGGTTGGGTGCGGCCGAGGGCGCCGTGATGACCTCGACCGTCTGCCCCGATGCAGGCTGCGCGCGCAGGGACGCGAGCCTGCCGTCGACGCGCGATGCGACCGCGTGCATGCCGACGTCGGTATGCACCGCGAATGCGAGATCCAGCGCGGTCGCATTCTTCGGCAGCGCCTGGATGTCGCCCTTGGGCGTGAACAGGTAAACCTCGTCGGGGAACAGGTCGACCTTGACGTTCTCGATGAATTCCAGGGACGAGGGTGTCGCCGCCTGCGTGTCGGCGAGCCCCGCCACCCAGTCGCGCGCGCGCGACTGGGCGCTGTTGGCCGGTACGGCGTCCTGCTTGTAGGACCAGTGCGCCGCGACGCCGCGCTCGGCGACGGCATCCATGTCCTCGGTACGGATCTGGATTTCGATGGGCGCGGCGAACGGGCCGAACAGCACCGTATGCAGAGACTGGTAACCA
>JBOHYX010000219.1:0-4634 GCA_050738115.1 Rhodanobacteraceae bacterium | reverse complement strand
TCAGCAGTCCGCCGGTGGCGAGGCTCACGATCGTGCCCTCCGGCAGGCCCAGGTGGCGGCCGAACGCCGCCGCGAGCGCGCCGCAACTGATCGCGTGGCTGTAGGTGTAGTTGTCGTGGCGGCGCATGCCCTCGAGGAACAGGAACGCATCGGCGCTGCGCAGCACGCTCGCCACCAGCGGGCGCACCACCTGTTCGACGTAGGCGACGGACAGCTCGCGGCCGCTGGCGATGTCGGCGTAGATCCGGTCGAGCAGTTTCGAGGTTGCCTCGAGCGCGGCCCGCGCCCGCGGCAGTTCGTCCTCGAAATCGGATTCGTAGCCGTACGGCGTCGATCGCAGCTCGCGCGCGGCCCGCGGACCGGAGCGTGGCAGGGTCAGCAGCAGGCGTTGGCCGCCGACCACCTCGCGACGCCGGTCGATGTACACGAAGCTGCACTGCTCGCGCAGCGCGCGGATGTCATCCTTGGTGCGCACTTCGACGCCCTGCAACGGGAACGGAGTGCCTTCCCACGGCCGGTCCAGCCTGCAGACGAACATGCCGATCGCAAGATCGGCCGTGTCGATGCGGATTTCCTCGAGCTCGGTGGCCACGCGCCCCTGTCGACCCCTTGTGCGTACGCGCGGAAGTGTATGCCGGATTGCCGATTTGCGTCACGCGGATTCCGTCACACGGACGCGCCGTGGGTCACCGGCGTGCTTGTGCGAACCCATGCCCGCGGGTAACGTTCGGGATTGGACGAATGCCGGGGACCGACGATGAACGTTCGCCTTGCCGCCTGCGCGCTCGCGCTGGCCGCCGGATCGGGAGTTGCGATGGCTGCTCAACATCCCTTCAACGCGCACGACCTGCAGATGATGGACCGGGTCAGCGACCCGCACCTGTCGCCGGCCGGCAACGTGGTCGCTTTCAGCGTGCGCAGCACCGACTGGGACGCCAACAAGGGGGTCAACAGCGTATGGCTGCTCGACCTCGCGCATCCGGGCGCGCAGCCGCGGCAGGTCACCGATCCGAAATTGAACGCCGGCAGCCCGGCGTTTTCGCCGGATGGCAGGACGCTGTATTTCCTCGCGACCGACAACGACTCGACGCAGCTCTGGTCGGCGCCGGCTGCGGGCGGCGCGCCGGTACAGGTGACGCACCTGCCGCTCGACGTCGACAACTTCAAGCTGTCGCCGGATGGCAAATCGCTGCTGTTCTCGGCGCAGATGTTCGAGGATTGCACCACGCTCGCATGCACGCGCGAGAAGCTCGATGCGCAAAAGAAGGTCAAGGCCACCGGACGCAGGTACGACCGCCTGTTCGTGCGGCACTGGAACGCGTGGTCCGACCACCGCCGCGGGCAGTTGTTCGTGATGCTGCTGGATGGCGCGTCCAGGCCCGTCCTGCTGACCCGCGGCATCGACGGCGACGTGCCCTCGAAGCCCGATGGCAGCAGCGCCGAATACGCGTGGTCGCCGGATGGCAAGACCGTGTACTTCGATGTGCGCATCGCCGGCAAGACGGAAGCCTGGTCGACCAACTTCGACGTCTATTCGGTGCCGGTCGACGGTTCCGCGGCGCCGAAGAACCTGACCGCCACCAACCAGGCGTGGGATGCGTTCCCACTGCCGTCGCGCGACGGCAAGACGCTTTATTACCTCGCGATGAAGGTGCCGGGTTTCGAAGCCGACCGCTTCGGCATCATGGCGCTGGATCTGGCGACCGGCGCCACGCGCGAGATCGATCCGGGCTGGGACCGCTCGGCAGGGCCGCTGCAACTCTCGGCCGACGGCAGGACGCTCTACACCGCGGTTGCCGACGAGGGCAACGTCGCGCTGTACGCGGTCGACATCGCGACCGGCAGGCCGACCAGGCTGCTCGGCGATGGCAGCGTGCAGGGGTTCGACGTAGCCGGTGACCGTATCGTCGCCGCGCGCCAGGATTTCACGCATCCGACCGACCTGTACACGCTGTCGGCGCAGGGCAAAGGTCTTGCGCAGGTGACGCATTTCAACGCCGCGCGGCTCGCCGACATCGCATTCGCGAAGCCGCAGTGGTTCACCTTCAAGGGTTGGAATGGGGACACTGTGCAGGGTTACGCGGTGCCGCCGGTCGGTGCGAAGCCGGGAAAGAAATATCCCGTCGCGTTCCTGATCCACGGTGGCCCGCAGGGCGCGTGGCCCGACGAGTTCCACTACCGCTGGAATCCCGAGGTGTACGCGGGCGCCGGGTTTGCGGTGGTCGCGATCAACTTCCATGGCTCGGTCGGTTACGGCCAGGCGTTCACCGACGCGATCAGCCAGCACTGGGGCGATCGTCCGCTGGAAGACCTGCAGAAGGGCTGGGCCGCGGCGCTCACGAAGTTTCCGTATCTTGACGGCAACGATGCCTGCGCGCTCGGTGCCAGCTACGGCGGCTACATGGTGTACTGGATGGCAGGCGTGTGGAACCAGCCGTGGAAGTGCTTCGTCGACCACGACGGCGTGTTCGATTCGCGCATGATGTACTACGCGACCGAGGAGCTGTGGTTCGAGGAGCACGAGAACGGCGGCACGCAGTACGAGCATCCGGAGAACTACGAGAAGTTCAACCCGCTGAACCACGTCAAGGCCTGGCGCGTGCCGATGCTGGTGATCCACAACAGCCGCGATTACCGCATTCCGGAGTCGCAGGGCCTGGCCGCGTTCACGGCACTGCAGCGGCGCGGCATTCCGAGCGCGTTCCTGAACTTCCCGGACGAGGATCACCTGGTGCTGAAGCCGCAGAACAGCGTTGAGTGGCACGAGGCGGTGCTGGCGTGGCTCAAGCGCTGGACCGGGCCGAGTGCGCCCGTCGCCAAGTCTGCGGATTCCGTGACGCAGAAGCACGAAGCTGAAACCGCGCGTTGACCGGGCGTCCGTCGCGCGCGAGGCGCGCTCCTACAATTTGCGTGGTGCGCCTGTGGATGTCGTAGGAGCCGCCCTCGGCGGCGACCGACGTCGGGGTTGCGCGTCGGGGTCCGGGTCGCGCGCGAGGCGCGCTCCTACATTCCACGCGGTGTCTGTCGCTGTTGCAGGAGCCGGCCGGCGCGCTGCGGTTACGGCGTCTTGGTCGGCGCGTCGGAAGGCGGTCGGCGCCGCCCGAAGCGTCGCAGCGTCTGCCGGATCCGGATCTCACGCGACACGTCGCGCATCTCGTGGATGCGTTTGGCGTTTGCCGCAAGCACGTCGCTGCGGGTCAGCATGCCGACCATGTGGGCGGGGTTGGTGCGCTCGACCACGATCAAGCGGCCGACGTTTTCCCCCACCATCAGGTCGGACGCGTCGCGCAGGGTGTGGTCCTCGAACACCACGATCGGCCCGCGCTTGAGCATGTCGCCGATGCGGGTCAGGCCGGGGCTCTGCGTGTCGAACAACTCGCGGCGCGTCACCACGCCGCGCACGCGGCCCGCGTCGTCGATCACCGGATAGCCCTGGTGCTGGGCGCGCTCGCGGCCCGAGTGCAGCCAGCGTTGTACATCGCCCAGCGCGTCGGACGTCTTGAGCGATCGCACCTCGCGGGTGCAGACCGCGCCGACCTGGACCTGCGCCAGCGCGTCGGCCACGTACTCGCTTGGCACCCGGACGCCGCGGCGCTCGATCTTCTCGGTCATGATGGTGCTTTTCATCGTCAGCGCCGAGATCAGGTAAGCCGCGGTGCAGCCGCCCAGCAAGGGCAGGAACGCCGCCGGCTGGCGCGTCGTCTCGAAGCAGAAGATCACCGCCGTGACCAGTGCCCGCGCCGAGCCTGCGAACATCGCGCCCATTCCGACCAGCGCCGCGATGCCGAGGTTCAGGTCAAGTCCCGGGTCCAGCGCATTGAGGCCCATGGCGATGAAGGCGCCCAGCGATCCGCCCATCATGAACAACGGCGCGAGTGTTCCGCCCGAGGTGCCGCTGCCGAGCGAGATCGACCACGAGACGAACTTCAGCACGCCGAAAATCAGCACCGCCCACAGCCCGGAGGTGGCAAAGCCGCTCTGCACGAGCTTGTCGATGTTGTCGTAGCCGACGCCGAGCGTCGCGGGTTCGAAGAAGCCGATCACGCCCGCCGCGATCGCGCCGATCGCGGGCCACCACATCCAGTGGACGGGCAGCTTCCCGAACATGTCCTCGACGAAGTAGACCGACCACGTCACCCACACGCTGGCGTAGCCCACGACGAGGCCCAACAGCACGAAAATCAGGATTCCCCAGGCACTGGGTTCGGCGACGTGCGGCATCGCGAACACGGCGCCGGGGCCATCGATGGCGTAGCGCACCGCGGTGGCCGCGACCGTCGCGAGGGCGACCGGGATCAGCGAGCGCGGACGCAGTTCGAACAGCAGCAGTTCGACCGCCATCGCCACCGATGCCACGGGCGATCCGAACACGGCCGCCATGCCGGCCGCGGCGCCGGCGGCGAGCAGGATTTTGCGCTCCTCGGCGGTGACACTGAGGAACTGCCCGATCAACGAACCCAGCGCGCCGCCGGTCGAGATGATCGGACCCTCGGCGCCGAACGGGCCACCGGTGCCGATCGCGAACGCGGACGACACCGGCTTCAGCCACGTGACGCGTGGCGCGATGTTCGATTCGTGTTCGAGGATCTGCTCCATCGCCTCGGGGATGCCGTGGCCCTGGATCTGGCGTGACC
>JBOHYX010000218.1:0-4666 GCA_050738115.1 Rhodanobacteraceae bacterium | reverse complement strand
TCGGTGCGCTCCGGGTCCGACGATGCGCAGTCGGCGAGTTTGCCGGGCAGCGCCGGTCCCTGCGTGACCTTCTTGCGGACGACCTGCTTGGCGGCCTTCATGCGCGCGGTGGCATGCTCGATCGCGAACTGCGCGATCGCTTCGCCTGCCGCGACGTTCTGGTTCAACCACAGCGAAAACGCATCGTGGACCGCGTTCTCGGCGGTGCCAGCCGCGTCGCGCGAGGACAGGCGCTCCTTGATCTGTCCGGCGAACTGCGGATCGCGCATCTTCACGCTGAGCACGAACGCGACGCGCTCCCACACATCCTCGGGCGCGAGCTTCACGCCACGTGGCAGGAGACTCCGCAGGTCGCAGAACTCGCGCATCGCGTTGGTCAGCCCCGAGCGCAGCCCATTGACGTGCGTACCGCCCTGCAACGTCGGAATCAGGTTGACGTAGCTTTCCTGCACCAGGTCACCGTCCGGCACCCACGCGACCGCGACATCGAGACCGCCGTCTTCGCGCTGGACGTGGTACATGAACAGATCGGCCGGCAGGAATGCATTGCCGCCGAGCTCGGATTTCAGGTACTCGGCGAGACCATCCTGATAGCACCACTCTTCGCGTTCGCCGCTGGCTTCGTCGAGCAGGGTCACGGTGAGTCCCGCGCACAACACTGCTTTGGCGCGCAGCAGGTGTTTCAGTTTCGGGAGCGCGATCTTCGGCGAGTCGAAATACTTCGGATCCGGCAGGAACCGCAATGTGGTGCCGGTGCGGCGTTTGGGCACCTCGCCCAGTGTTTCGAGCTTGCCGACCGGCTCGCCGTCCTTGAAGCGCATGCGGTATTCGGTGCCTTCCCGGCGGATTCGTACATCCAGGAACGAGGACAGCGCGTTCACCACGGAAACGCCGACGCCGTGGAGGCCACCCGAGAAGGTGTAGTTGCGGTCCGAGAACTTGGCTCCGGCGTGCAGGCGGGTCAGGATCAATTCCACGCCCGGGACGCCTTCCTCGGGATGGATGTCGACGGGCATGCCGCGGCCATCGTCGATGACCGTGACCGAACCGTCCGCGTGCACGGTCACCTCGATTCGCCTCGCGTAGCCCGCCAACGCTTCGTCGACCGAGTTGTCGACCACTTCCTGGATCAGGTGATTGGGCCGCGTGGTATCGGTGTACATGCCCGGTCGTCGGCGCACCGGTTCGAGTCCGGACAAGACTTCGATATCGGCGGCGTTGTAGCGGGTGGAAGCGGCCATGCGTGGCAGGTCCGGGCGCCAGGAAAGCTCAGCCGATCAGGATCGCAAACGCAGGCCGGACGGTCAATCCTTTCGGCGGCTGAATTGCAAGTTGGTGGATCAAAAATCGCCCTCCGGCGTTCAGCATCCAGTGGGCCGAACTGGCGGAGGATGCGCCTCGCCGGGCCATCGTGGTCCGCGCATTTCCAGGAGACCATTCCCATGCGTAAGCTGATTCTCGCCGCCCTCGTTGCGGCCGCTTTCTCGATCCCGGCGTTTGCCGCCCAGAGCAATTCGGCCGACCCCGCTGGTGCGGCGGCGCCTGCTCCGACAAGCGCCCCGGCGAAGACCACCAAGCATCACACCAAGAAGGCCAGCCATCACAAGCATCATGCGAAGAAGGCTGAGGCGCCGGCTTCGAGCGGCAAGTAACACAAGTCACACAAGAACCACGAGATCGTTGATTTGAGCGCCCCGGGGTTCGCCCCGGGGCGTTTTTGTATCGGCTGCAGCCGAAACACGATCGCGGCGACCGAGCGCTTCGACAGGGCGCGTCCCGGGGAACGCGAGGGAGCGCTCCGACCGGTTCAACGCACCGGTATCCGTCGTTCCGTCTGCGGGAACCAAATCGTCCGCAGCGCATGGTCTTGTTGCCAATCGCTTGTTGCCGTTAGAATATCCGGCTCACCGGCCTGCGTGATGCGGGTCCGATCCATTCCGGCGGCGGCTTGGGCAACGACACTCGGCGGGTGGCGTTGCCCAAGCCACGTGCCGGAACCAGCCAGTCAGCGAGAAGGCTCCCATGCCGCTTTCCACCGAAGAAACCAGCAAGATCATCGCCGATTACCGACGCGCGCCGACCGATACCGGCTCGCCGGAAGTGCAGGTCGCGCTGCTGTCCGCACGCATCCAGCAGTTGTCCGGCCATTTCGAGACGCACAAGAAGGACCACCACTCGCGCCGCGGGCTGTTGAAGATGGTCAACCATCGCCGGCGCCTGCTCGGTTATCTGAAGGACAAGGACGCCGAGCGTTACCAGACGTTGATCGGGCGTCTCGGCCTGCGTCGCTGAGGCGACGCATTCCTTTCCGCTATCGGGCGCCGGCAGCCGTTTCCTTCGAACGCTCGCCGGCTTTCGGCGTTCGCCCGCACGCATTGAGACAGGACAATTCCCGTGGCAAAAGTAACCAAGACTTTCCAGTACGGCCAGCACGCGGTCACGATCGAGACGGGCGAGATCGCCCGCCAGGCATCCGGCGCGGTGATGGTGAGTATGGGCGGCACCGTGGTGCTGGTCGCGGCGGTCGCTACCGCCAAGGCGCGCGAAGGGCAGGATTTCTTCCCGCTCACCGTCGATTACCAGGAAAAGTTCTATTCCGCCGGCCGCATTCCGGGCGGCTTTTTCAAGCGCGAAGGCCGCCCGACCGAAAAGGAAACGTTGACCAGCCGGCTGATCGACCGCCCGATTCGTCCGTTGTTTCCCGACGCGTTCAAGAATGAAGTGCAGGTCGTCGCGACCGTCGTGTCGCTGAATCCGGAAGTGAACGGCGACGTTCCGGCGCTGCTCGGCGCGTCGGCCGCGCTGACGCTGGCCGGCATTCCGTTCAAGGGCCCGATCGGCGCCGCGCGCGTCGGTTACGTCGGCGGCAAGTACGTGCTCAACCCGACGGCGACGGAGTTGCAATCGTCCGATCTCGATCTGGTCGTCGCGGGCACCGCCAACGCAGTGTTGATGGTCGAATCCGAAGCCAAGCTGCTCTCCGAAGACGTGATGCTCGGCGCGGTGACGTTCGGCCACAAGGAAATGCAGGCGGCGATCCGCGCGATCGGCGAGCTCGCGACGGAGGTCGGCAAGCCGTCGTGGAACTGGCAGGCGCCCGTGCGCGATCCGCAGCTCGTTGCCGCGGTGCGTGGCGAGGTCGGCGACAAGCTCGCCGCAGCGTTCCACATCAAGGACAAGCTGCAGCGCCGCGACGCGATCGCCGCGCTGAAGTCCGATGTGCTGGAAGCACTGAAGGCGCAAGCCGGGGAAAAGGCCTGGCCGACGGCCGATCTTGCGGGTGAGTTCGAAGATCTCGAGTACCACACCGTGCGCGACAGCGTGCTGAAGTCGAAGCAGCGCATCGACGGCCGTGGCCTCGAGGACATCCGCCCGATCACGGTGCGCGTCGGCGTGCTGCCGCGCACCCACGGCTCGGCACTGTTCACCCGCGGCGAGACCCAGGCGCTGGTCACGGTGACGCTCGGTACCGGTCGCGATGCACAAATCGTCGACGCGCCGGAAGGGGAATCCAAGGACCCGTTCCTGTTCCACTACAACTTCCCGCCGTATTCGGTGGGTGAAACCGGCCGCATGGGTGGCCCGAAGCGCCGCGAGATCGGCCATGGCCGCCTCGCCAAGCGCGGCGTGCAGGCGGTCAAGCCCTCGATGGAGGAATTCCCGTACGTGGTGCGCGTGGTCAGCGAGATCACCGAGTCCAACGGTTCCTCGTCGATGGCGTCGGTGTGCGGCTCGTCGCTGGCGATGATGGACGCCGGTGTTCCGCTGCGTGCGCCGGTCGCGGGCATTGCGATGGGTCTTGTGAAAGAAGGCGAAAACTACGTGGTGCTCTCCGACATCATGGGCGACGAGGATCACCTCGGCGACATGGACTTCAAGGTGGCCGGCACGGCGGAGGGCGTGTCCGCGTTGCAGATGGACATCAAGATCGACGGTATCACCGAGGAGATCATGCGCACCGCGCTCGCGCAGGCTCACAAGGGACGGATGCACATCCTGGGCGAGATGGCGAAGGTCATCTCCAAGCCGCGCGGCGAGATGAGCGAATACGCGCCGCGCCTGCTCACGATCAAGATCCATCCGGACAAGATCCGCGAGGTGATCGGCAAGGGCGGTGCGACCATCCGTTCGATCACGGAGGAAACCGGCACCACCATCGACATCAATGACGACGGCACGGTGGTGATCGCGTCGGTGAACCGCGAAGCCGCCGATGCGGCGAAGCACCGCATCGAGCAGATCGTTGCCGACGTGGAACCGGGCCGCATCTACGAGGGCAAGGTCGTCAAGATCATGGATTTCGGGGCCTTCGTCACGATCCTGCCCGGCAAGGATGGCCTCGTGCACGTGTCGCAGATTTCCAACGAGCGGGTCGAAAAGGTGTCGGACAAGCTGCACGAAGGCGATGTCGTCAAGGTCAAGGTGCTGGAAGTCGACAAGCAGGGCCGCATCCGGCTGTCGATGAAGGCGGTGACCGAGGAAGAAAAAGCCGCGGTGGTGTGAGCGTTCGCGGAAGGGTGGCCGCGGATGGCCTTTCCTGATCGCAAAATAAAAACCGGGCCGCGTGGCCCGGTTTTTCGTTGGTGACGCATTCCGGATTCCGCGCCTGCGAAGCGCCGTAGTACCCCCCTCACCCCGCCCCTCTCCGGGGGAGAGCGGGAGAAGC
>JBOHYX010000217.1:0-4679 GCA_050738115.1 Rhodanobacteraceae bacterium | reverse complement strand
GGGTGTGGCCGGCGCGGCATCGCCACCCAGCAACAGGATACCAGCGACGATGATGGCCGCCCCGAGCACCTTCACCCAGCCCATGGGTTCGTTCAGCACCGCCCACGACGCGAGCATGACCGTGACCTGCACGATCGCGCTGGTGAGGAAAGCGGCCGACAGCGTGGATTTCTCGAGGATGTTCATCCACACCGCGAACGCGCCGAGGTAGCAGGCGAGCCCGACCCACAGCCATGGTGTCGATACCGCGATGAGGATCGATTGGCGGTCGAGATCGAAGCTGCGATCGTCGGTCCCGGCGATCTTGATGGCCACCTGACCCAACGTTTCGATCGCGACCAGCAGCACCCATGCGACGATCAACACGGTCAGCCGCCGCCGCGCGGCGGCGCGAGCGTCCGTTTCCCTACAGCGCGTGTTCATGCCCGAATCCCGCGCGCGTTCCGGATCGACCCAGCCGCCGGAAACGCGCGCCGCGCCGGTTCATGCGGCCGAGGGCGCGGCGGCGATGCGCGGGCGCGCCACCCGCACCGGGCTCTCGCTCATGACGCGGGTGAAGAAGTCCACCGAGCGAGCGATCACTTTGTCGCGCTCGCGGTCGACGGTGATCATGTGGTAGCTGTCGTCCAACAGCACCGTTTGGGTAGGTCCGCTGACGGCCCGCTCGATCACCCGCGCGTTGCGCACGCTGGCGATGTCGTCGTTGGCGGCGTGCATCAGCAGGGTCGGCGCGCGCACCGCCTCGAGGCGCGGGCGCACGTGCCACACCAGCTTGTGGAATTCCGCGAGCGAGGGCCACGGGTTGCCCGGCAGCCCGGCGGTTTCGCTCTGGCCGTCCAGCATCGCGCCGGCGATGCGCATGCGGATGCGTTCGTCCTTGATCCCGTACGGAAAACTTTCCATGAAGCGGCGTTGCCTGAACAGGCCCATCCCGCACACCAGCGGCAGCATGAACGACAGGCGTGCCATGCGCGGGATCGTCCAGCCGTCGTAGAACAGCGTGCTGCCGTACAGCCCCAGGCCGTCCACCCACTGCGGGCGTTCGATCGCGAGATTCAGGGCCAACACCGAACCCATCGACAGCCCGGCGACGAACAGGTGGTCCACGTCGCGGCGCAGGCGGTCGGCGCCGGCGACGACGCTGCGCGACCAGTCGCGCCAGCCGGTCTGCAAAAGGTCGGCTTCACTGCCGCAGTGGCCGGCAAGCTGCATGCCGTACACCGTGAACCCGGCGCGGTTGAGGCCCTTGCCGACGAAGCGCATCTCCGCGGGCGTGCCGGTCAGGCCATGGATCAGCAGCACGCCGGCACGGCCGCCGCGCAGCATGAAATCCGCCTGTTTGATCATCGATTGGGTCATCGTTGCCCCGCCAGCGGCTGCTCAATCAGCCCATTTGTTGCCCGGTCACCAATGCGACACCCACGACGATCGTGGCTATCCCCGCCCAGCGTCGCAGCGAGATCCTTTCGTTCAGGATGTGGCGGCTGGCGAGCACGACGCCAACGTAGCCCAGTGCGGTGAACGGGAACGCAACGCTGAGTTCGGTCCGCGACAACGCCGCGAACCACAACACGAATTCCACGCCGTACACCGCCACGCCCAGCGCGATCCACGGTGAATGCAGCACCTTGTGCAGCAGCGATGGCGCATCCGGCTGTCCGGCTTCGTTGCCGATGCCGAGCTTGAAACATACCTGACCCGTCACGTCGCACGCGACCGAGCCGAGCAGCAGCAGCAAAGTGGCGACGGTGGTTGTCATGGTCCGTAATGAACCCTGACGCAGAAACCGAGCGAGGCTCGTGCCTGGTCGTCGCGGGCGGACGCATTATCGCAGATCGGCGTGGCGTTTGGCGTACGGGCGTCCGCGTAGCCGTGGGCGGCCATTCAGCAGCCGGGGCGTTCGCGCTTCACAATCGCGCACTGCGATCGATCGCGACGAGCGGCGCCGCGACGGTGGCGGGATCGAGGCCGCGGACGAACAGCATGCCCTGGAAGCGCTCGCCCATCTCGCCCGGCAGGGTCAGGCGCTTGACCTGCTGCGCCACCGCGTAGCGCGCGGCTTCATCGGGCGCGTTCGCCCTGGCTTCAGCGAACGCGCCCTCCAAACCCGACGCCAGCAGGAATTCGGACTGGAACATGTAGGCCGCGGGTTCGAGGCCGGCGCCACGGCCGGCTTCGGCCAGGGCGGTGAAATCGACCGAGGCGGTGATGTCCTGCAGGCCCGCGAGGATGAAAGGGTCGTCGTGGGCACGATGGCGGTAGTGGCAAAGCAGGGTGCCATCGCGGCGCTCGGGCAGGTAGAACTCGCGGCGCACGTAGCCGTAATCGATGAACAGGGCCGCGCCGCGCGTCTGCTCGCCGGCCACGGCCTGCAGCCACCACGGCAGTTGCGGCAGCACTTCGGAACGATACCCGTCCTCGAACGCGTGCCCGAGGTGCCGTTCGAGGTGCCGCACCGCGCCCGCGACCAGCGGATCGGCCGGCCGATCGGTGGCAACGAAGCCGCCGTTGGCGTCGACGGCGACGTGTTCCTCGAAGGCCTCGCCCGTGCGCACCGAAAAGCGCGTGATCGGCAACGCATCGAGGACCTCGTTGGCGAACAGCACGCCGGACCAGGCGTGCGGCGGGGGGCCGTCGAGCCACGCGCAGCGTGCGAATACGTCGGCGGGCAGCGCCGAGCGCAGGCAGTCGCGCTGGCGTTCGCGCAGGTCGGCCGAGGGTTCCAGCAACCAGTAGTGTCGCGGCAGGGCCTCCTGCGTCGCCAGGGCCAGCAGGCAATCGCGCGCGAACGCGCCGCTGCCGCCGCCGAGTTCGAACCACGCGGCCGCCGGGCCGCAGGCGCGCAGCGTCGGCGCCAGTGCCTGCGCGACGCAACCGGCGAACAGCGACCCGAGTTCGGGCGCCGTGACGAAGTCGCCGGCCCGGCCGAACTTGAGCCGGCCGGCGCTGTAGTAGCCGAGGCCCGGCGCGTACAGGCAGCGTTCCATGAACCGGGCGAAGGTGATCGGTCCGGTCGAGGCGATTTCGTCGCGGATCGCGGCCGCAAGGCGCGCGGAGTGTGCGGATTCGTCGGCGCTGGGCGCGGGGAGGGAGGAAACCAAGCTGGCGAAATCCGGGACGTTGAGGCAGTCTGTCGGAGGATAACGTGCGGGAGCCCCGATGAACGCAAGCCGGCCAGTCGCCCTCCTCACCGGCGCCGCGCGGCGCATCGGTGCCGTGACCGCGCGCACGCTGCACGGCGCGGGTTACAGCCTCGCGCTGCACTATCGCCACTCGCGGGCAGAGCTCGACGTGCTCATCGCGGAACTGGAAGCGGCGCGACCGGATTCAACGCTGGCGCTCGCGGCCGATCTTGCCGAGGCCGAATGCCTGCCGGGTCTTGTCGACACGACACTGGCGCGCTTTGGCCGGCTCGATGCACTGGTCAACAACGCGTCGATGTTCCGGGCGACGCCGCTTGGCACCCTGACGCCGCAGGCGTGGGACGCATTCCTTGCCGTCAACGCGCGTGCGCCGCTGCTGCTGGCACAAGCGGCAGCGCCCCACCTCAGGCGTTCGCACGGGGCGGTCGTCAACATCACCGACATCTACGCCGAGCGCCCGCTCGCGGGCCACGCGGCGTATTGCATGAGCAAGGCGGCGCTCAGGATGGCGACCTTCGCGCTGGCGCAGGAACTTGGCCCGGAAGTGCGCGTCAACGCGGTGGCGCCCGGCAACGCCCTGCCGCCGGTGGGCGGCAGCGATCCCGCACGCGGGCAGGCGTTGATTGAACGCGCGGCGCTGAAACGCCCGGGCACGCCCGAGGACATCGCGGGCGCGGTGCTGTGGCTGGTCCGCGATGCCCGCTACGTCACGGGCCAGACGATCCGCGTGGATGGCGGCCGCATCCTGGGCGCCTGACGCTTCGCTGCCGCGACTTGAACGGGGGATGCCACGACGGCATGTTGGAAGGCGTCGACGTGACCCGAGGAGCCTGATGAACGTTGCCTTGCCCGCGCTTGCCGACCAGCCGTCGCAGCGGATCGCGCAGCAGATCCTGGGTTTCCTGTCCAGCGTGCCGGAGAGCCGCGAACCGCCGCGCGAACACCCGCACGCGCGAGTCGAAGCCATTGCGCGTTCGGCGCGGCGCAAGGCGTTCCTTGCGTCCTCGTCGCTGGCTTTGCCGCCTGGGCCGCTGGGTTGGCTGACGGTGCTGCCGGAGTTGGTCGCGATCTGGAAGATCCAGGCGCAGATGGTCGCCGATATCGCTGCTGCCTGTGGACGCCACGCCATCCTGACGCGCGAGCAGATGCTGTATTGCCTGTTCCGCCACGCGGCATTGCAGGCTGTGCGCGATCTGGTGGTGCGCGCCGGACAGCGCTGGATCGTGCGTGCGGCCAGCGCCCGCACGATCCAGCACGTGGCCGGGCGGGTCGGTGCCAAACTGTCGCAGCGCACGCTGGCCAGTTCCGCGGCGCGGTTGCTGCCGGTCGCAGGCGCGCTCGGCGTGGGCGCCTATGCGTGGTACGACACCCGACAGGTCGGCCACGCCGCGATCGAATTGTTGTGCGATCGTCCCTGATCGCGGCTTCGCCGGGTTTCTGAACGGTTGGAATGGCTTCCGGAATGTCGACACCAGAACGGCCTTCCCTGGCCTGACTTTCAACAACAGCCGCTGCGAGCGGACTGCTCCGTTACTC
>JBOHYX010000216.1:0-4694 GCA_050738115.1 Rhodanobacteraceae bacterium | reverse complement strand
CGTCTTGAACCGCGCATGCGAAAGCGAAGGCCCAAACCGTATCGTTGGTTGAAGATCCCGCGCACCCAGGCGCGCCAACAAGTCGAAAAACATGGCCGCGCATGGGAGACAAAGTAAGTGCCATTCGCCTTAACCTCGCGTTCGCTGCTTGACCCTGTCCGTCTCTGGTACGGCGCGCTGCCGAAGCCAGGCTTGCGAGCCAGCGTGTACCCGATCGCACGGATACCAACCAGAGGAAGGAATCATGGACCTGTACTTCGCCCCACTTGCATGCTCGATGGCCTCCCGAATCGCGCTTTATGAAGCGGGTGCCACCGCGAACTACGTATATGTCGATATCCACACGGATCCACACGCGCGTCGCCTCGCGGACGGATCGGACTACTACGCCATCAATCCTATGGGGCAGGTACCCGCCATTCGCACCGATGAAGGCGAGCTGATCACCGAGAACCCCGTGGTGCTCCAGTGGGTTGCCGATCATCACCCGACGTCAAAGCTTGCGCCACCCAGCGGGCCGCCGCGCTACAAGTTGCAGCAGTGGCTGAATTTCATCGGCACCGAGCTCCACAAGGCAACGTATATCCCCTTGCTCTCGCGCACCAGTCCGGAAGGTGCAAAGGAGTTCGCGCGCCAGAAGCTCCAGCTGCGCATGACTTACCTCGGCCGCGCGTTGGACAGCGGTGAGTACTTGCCGCGCCGCTTCTCCGTCGCTGACTGCTATCTGGTGACGGTTCTGAATTGGTCGGCGTTTGTGGGTCTTGACTTAACGCGCTGGCCGGCGGTATCGGAGTACTACGACCGTGTGCGCAGGCGTCCATGCGTCGCAAAGGCGCTGACGGAGGAGAAGGCGATCTTCGGCGAAGAGCAGGAACGGGCGCGCCCGGCGACGGTCTGAGGCCGGCCAAAATGTCGTGCGCGTACCTGGATCGCGAGGTTTGGTGCACGCGCCAGGTGTTTCCGGGGTGTGGCCGTGTTCGGCGCGCGTCTACCCGCCCATACCCGGGTGGGTACCGGCGCGAGGAAGGATCGGAACAACGCGACGCTTGGTCACCATGCAAAACGGAGGAGCCATGTCGGCTACCGAGAGCTTCGAAGGCGGCTGCGATTGCCGCGTCATTCGCTACCGGCTCACCCGCACGCCGCTGTTCGTCCACTGCTGCCACTGCCGGTGGTGTCAGCGTGAAACCGGCAGCGCATTCGCGTTGAATGCGCTGATCGAGACGGAATGCGTCAACTTGCTGCGAAGTGCGCCCGAAATGGTGCTGACACCATCGAACAGTGGCGAGGGCCAGAACATCGCGCGCTGCCCGCGGTGTCGCGTGGCGTTGTGGAGCCACTATGCGGGTGCCGGGTCGCTGTTCGCGTTCGTGCGCGTCGGCACCCTCGACGAGCCCGATCGTTTCCCGCCCGACATCCACATCTTCACGATGTCGAAGCAGCCATGGGTGATCCTCCGTGAACGCGTGCCGGCGGTGTACGAGTACTACGACCGCGACAAGTATTGGCCGAAGGAGAGCCTCGCGCGGCGTGAGGTGTTGCTCGCAAGGTGATGCACCGGCTTGGGGTCGCGACGCATCAGCATTCGAATCCCGCGCCCGCCAGAGGAAGGGAAGCGACGCGAAGCGTCCGGGGGGTGCCTGCTTCGAACCCCTTGGCGTGCCCCCGCGCTTCGCGCTGCTCCCCCTTTCGTGCCGAGGCGGGCCGATTCGGATGAGCGCCGCGCCACGAGCGGCCGCCCGCAGTCCGCCGACTCCCGCCCGACCGCGTCGCGGTCGGGCAATTCACGTGGTCAGCATCGGGACGGTGGTCGGCAATTGCCACGACCAAAGGTCAGTCTGACCGGAATACAGGTGAATGGCTCCGCTCGTTTTTCGGCGTCGCGCGCGGAATGGAAAGCGCCTATTTTTCGATTCGGTAATTGAGGCTGGCGCGGTTGCCGGTGGTGGCGTTCTCGGCCTCGAATTGCAGGAACCGGTTCAGGGTGTAGCGCAGGGTGATGACCTGACCCGGCGTGAACAGGCCGACGCCGTAGCTCAGGAACAGTCGGGGCGAGAGATATTTGCCGGCCGTGAAAGCCGATCCGCCCAGCGCTTCGCTGGAGGACACGCCGGCTTCGAGGCCGAGCCGTGAGCCGATCGATTTGGCGATTCGGTTGCCCGCGAGCCCGCCCAGCGCCTGCGCGGCGGCGTCGAGGGTGCTGCCTTCACCCGACTTCAACTGGTCCAGCGGGCGGCCAGTGACGAGATAGGACAGCGCTTCCGATTGCTCCATCGCGGGATCGGAAAATACGGTGAGCACGGGCCTCTGCGCGGTCCCGCGGATGCGCAGTCCAGCGGTGACGTTGTCGACGCGGATCCGTCGCACCGCCTGGATATCGAGGCCGGGATCGTCAAGGCGGGTGCCGGCGAACAGTACGCGCCCGTTGTCGATGGTGAGGTTCTGGCCGTAGGCCTGGTACTTGCCGGTGACGCCGATCTGTCCGCGCCCGGTCGCGACCTGCCCGGGGCGCACCTGCACGGCGAGTTGGCCGTGGACCTTGCCGTCGAAACCATAGCCCAGCACCTTCACGTCGTTGCCGAGTTTCACCTCGATGTCGGCGCGCATCGCCAGCGGCGCCGCCTGTTCGCGCTTGGGCTCGTCGACGATCACCACGTCGGGCGACGCCCGCACTGGCCCCTGGCCGGGCAAATTTTCGACCTGGATTTTGGCGCTGGGGATGGCAACCGCCCCGGTCACCGCGAACTCGCCCTTGGCGCGCGCGATGTGCAGGTCGGGCGAGGCGACGACGTGCGCGCCCGGGATGTCCGCGACCAGGAAGTTGTCGCCCTTGAGGTTGATGCCGAGGGGCGCATCGGCCGCGAAGCCGGCGCTGCCGTCGATGTGCAGGACACCCTTGCCCGAGGTGATTTGTCCCGTGATGGCGAGGCGGCCGGACGCGCCACCCGTGATTGCGAAGCTGCCGTCGTGCAGCTTCAGGCCGGCGCGGGGGATTTCCGCGGCGAAGCCCTGCGTGCCGATGCGACCCTGGAAACGCGGCTCCGCCAGCGTTCCGGACAGCTCCAGGCTGCCGGCGAGCGAACCGCGGACGTTGGCGATCTCGGGCGAAAGGGCTTCGAGCATTGCAAGGCTGCGCAGGTTGGCGTCGATGCTGCCGGCCAATGCGTGTTGCGCGCCCGTCAGGGTGACATTGCCGTTGATGTGGCCGCCATCACCCAGCGCGCCCCGCAGGCGGATGTGCTGGTTTTGTCCCGACGCGTCGAGGCTTGCATCGATGCTCGACCACGCGAGCAGGGGTGTGGCTGGGTTGGCCGCGTACGCGATCTGGCCGGCCCCGACGCTGAGCTCGGCGTGGCCATTCATGGCGCGGTTCGTGCCAAGGGCGAGTTGGCCGTCGCCCGAGATGTCGCCGCTGGCCTGCAGCGGGGCGGCACCGCCCGCGAGTGACGCCAGCATCTGCAGCGGAACATGCCGGAGCGAGTATTTCGCGGTCGTTGCGCCGTTCGCGGTGCGGTCGGCGGACACGCACAGTTGCGGCTGGCCCGCCGACAGGCACAACTGCGACATGCTCATCGCACCCTTTTGCCAAGTGAGCGTGCTCGCTGCCTGCTGTCGCCACGCCGGCATGCCCACGGGCGCCAGCTCGACATCACTCAACGTGCCCGTCCAGCGCTTCGTTTTCGTCTGGAAGCTGCCGGCGAGCGCCAGCGCGGCGCTGACTTGCGGGCCGTGCGCGCTGAGCTGCAGGTGATGCGAGGCGGCGTTCCCGCTGCCGCGAAGTTGCACATCCGTGAACGTGAATCCCGACACCTCGACGCCGTGCAGCGTGAGATCCAGGTTGCCGCCGGGTTGCGAAATGTCCGGGACCGATGCCGTCAGTCGCAGCGCGTCGATGCTGTGCGCGCCGTCGCGCAGATGGTCGCCGTCGAGGTGTCCCGTGACCGCGAGTTTCGGCCAGACGCCCCGTGCCGTGAATTGGCCCGTGAGGGTGCCGGCTGTGTCCGGCAGCCAGTCGCCGAGCGAGGCGACGTCGAGATCGATGGTCGCGTCGGTCTGCCGGCCGGATTTGCCAACCGCGCGCAGGCGGCTGTCGCCGCTGACGAGCAGCAGCGAACCGTCCAGCAGGTTGCC
Source organism: Rhodanobacteraceae bacterium (assembly GCA_050738115.1). Taxonomy (GTDB): domain Bacteria; phylum Pseudomonadota; class Gammaproteobacteria; order Xanthomonadales; family Rhodanobacteraceae; genus 66-474. The sequence continues at coordinate 563 of JBOHYX010000216.1, read as the reverse complement.
CGGTGCGATCGCGACATCGGCCTCGCTGCCCGTGATGCTGCGGCCGCGCAGGGTGCCGCGGGCGTGGTCGAGCTTGAGCGTCCCGTGCGGACCTTGCGGCGTCAGCTCACCGTGCGTCGCCAGCGCGAAGTCGAGATCGCCGTTCCAACCAGCGAGGATTGCGCCGGGATCGAAGCGTTGCGCGGTCGCGTCGAGTTGCCACGATTTCTGCGGTTCCATCGTGACCGTGCCATGGACGTCGAGCCCGCCGTTTTTCTGCACGAGTTTCAGCGCGTGCAGGTCGATCGACCGCGGCGTGCCGGCGAGATCGACCTGGATATCGGACAGTCTCCCGGGCGGTCCAACCGCCAACGCGCCCTTCACCGCAAATTGCGCGGTGCTGCCTTCCACGCGGACGGCGCCGTGCGTGGCAAGCGCTTGGCCGGCAAGGTCGGCGGGAAGCTGCACGCCTTCCCATTTCGCATCGAGTGCCGCGGTCATGGGACTCGCATCGAGCCTGACCACGCCAGTCACGCTGGCGGTACCCGGGATCTGCGGCGAACGCAGCCGCAGCGGGTCCAGTG
>JBOHYX010000215.1:0-4700 GCA_050738115.1 Rhodanobacteraceae bacterium | reverse complement strand
ACCCGCGGCGAGCGCCAGCTCGTCGAGCAAGCCGACGAGCTGCTGCGTGCGGCACGTGACAGCCGCTTCGGCGCGCAGGCGTTGGCGGTTGGGCTGGCGTGCGCCGTGTGCGCCTTCGATGCCGCGGCCGCGGAACCCGGTCAGGTCCTCGCCGCGCTCGAGCGGGCGCTCACCGACGCGCGCGCGGATCCCGACCGGGTCGTGCCGTGCTCCCGGCTCGAGCCGGACCCGGACGCGCTCACCCAGCGCATTTCGACCGCCCTGGCGGCGGATGCGTTCGCGCTGGCGTTCCAGCCGCTGGTGCCGAGCCGCGGGGCCGGCGAGCCCCAATACCAGGCACTGCTGCGCCTCGATGCCGGCGGGCGCGAATACGTAGCCGCGGACCTGGTGCCGGTCGCGGTCCGCATCGGCGCGATCGCCACCATCGATGCGCAGGTGGTCCGGCGCTGCATCGGCGTCCTTGCCGAACGGGTGCGTAGCGCCCGCCCGGTACGGATGTTCGCGAGCCAGTCGCTGGAAGGCTGGAACGACATCGAGCGGCCCGCGGCGCTGCGCTCGGTGCTGACCGCCGCGGCCGTGCAGCCGGACCTGCTGGTGCTCGAATTCCGTGCCGAGGAAGCCCGCCGCAACATGCGTATGCTCGCGGGACTGGCGCCGGAATTGCGGCGCTCGGGCGTCGGCCTGGCGCTCGCGGGGATCGATGCGGACGCGCTCGCAGCCGGCTGGCTCGAACAATTGCCGCTGGACTACGTAAAACTGGCGCCGGGACTCGACCGGAAGGCGCTGTCCAGGGTCGTTGACGTCGCGCATCGTCGCGGCCTGCGCGTCGTGGCCCCGCGCGTGGAAACGGCGGCCCAGCTCGACGTGCTGCGTGCCGCGCAGGTCGACCTGCTGCAGGGGCATTACTTTCGGTGGCCGGCGCGCGACCTGGCCGAAGCGGCCCCCGTGGTGGGAGCCTGACGTTGGCCGCCATGCGCTCCGGATGGGTAGGTGCCTGGCCCCGCCTGGCGGTCAGCCTGGTGCTGTTCGGCGCCGGGGCGCTGGTTGCGCTCTGGCTGGAACCGCCGCACGTGTTTGCGCTGTGCGCGCTGCTCGCGGTCGCCGTCGTGCTCGTGTGGTTTCCGCGCGGCGCCGGAGGCGATGTGCGGATGATTGCCGCCGCACCGGTTCCCGACCCCGTCGACGTCGCGATGCGCACGCGGCTCGCGTCGGCGCAATCGGAGCTGACTTCGCTGCGCGGCGTCCAGCGCGAGTTGCTGGGCGCCAAGCAGGCCGCGGAAGCCGCGATGCTGTCCAAGAGCGAATTCCTGGCCAGCATGAGCCACGAGATCCGCACGCCGCTCAACGGCATCCTGCCGCTGCTGGACATCGTGCTCGGCACCGATCTCACGCCAGTCCAGCGCGAATACCTCGTGACCGCTAACGCGTCGGCCAAGGAACTGTTGCGCATCGTCGACGACATCCTCGACTATTCCAAGGCCGAGGCCGGCAAGCTGGACCTCGAATCGGTCAGCATGAACGTGCGCGAGGTGGTGGACGGCGTCAAGCGGCTGCTGGAAAAGCCCGCGGAAGCCAAGGGGCTGGCCATCCGCGCGGTGGTCGACGCCGACGTGCGGCCGGTGGTGCGCGGCGACCCGGTGCGCATCCGCCAGATCCTGACGAACCTCATGGGCAATGCGGTCAAATTCACCCAGCGCGGCGGGGTCTCGGTCCGGGTCAGCAAGCGCAACGACACCGCCACCCAGCATGAGTTGCTGTTCGCGGTGCGCGATACCGGCATCGGGCTTGCGGCCGATACGGCGGCGCGCCTGTTCCAGCCCTTTTCGCAGGCGGATGCCTCGGTGACGCGGCGGTACGGCGGTACCGGGCTTGGCCTCACGATCTGCAAGAAGCTGGTCGACTTGATGGGCGGCCGGATCGGCGTGCGCTCGGAGCCGGGGCGCGGTTCGGTGTTCTGGTTCACGGTGCCGTTCGAGAAGGCGCCCGGCGACATCGTCCAGGCGGAGCGGAATCTCACCGGCGCGCGCGCGCTGTTGGCCGCGAGCCCACAGCGTGCCCAGCGCATCTTGCCGGTCCTCGCCACCCTCGAGCTCGAAGGCAACCAGATCGACGATGCCGCGCAGGCGCTGGCGCGCCTCCAGCAAGCGGCGCAACTGGGCCACACCTTCCGTTACGACCTGCTCGTAGTCGACGCGGGCAGCGTCGCGGGTGATGCCACCGCGCTGCTGCGCGGCGTCCTGGGCGACCGCCGGCTGGAGGGATTGCGGATCCTCGCGCTGGGGCTCGCCAGCGCGCCGAGCCCGCGGGTGCACGTCGCGGGCGCGGGTACCGACGAAGCCGCGCTGCGCCGGGGCGTGCGCAGTGCATTCGGGATTGCGGCCCCGGTACGCGCGCAGCCTGTCCTGGCGCCGGCGTTGTCGCTGGCCGCGGGCGCAGCGCCGCCGCCGGAGGAGGCGCCGCAGGCGCTGGCCGGCCGCGTCCTGCTGGTCGAGGACCACCCCGTCAACCAGAAGGTCGCGCAGAAACTGCTCGAGCGCCTGGGCCTCAGCGTCGACGTCGCCGACAATGGCGAAACCGCGCTCGACAAGTTGAACGGGGAGGCGTACGCGCTGGTGCTGATGGACTGCCAGATGCCGGTGCTGGACGGCTACAGCGCAACGCGGCGGCTGCGCGAAATCGAGCGCGATCGGGCCAAGCCGCGCATGCCGGTCATTGCCATGACCGCGCACGCCATGTCCGGGGACCGCGAACGTTGCCTGCAGGCGGGCATGGACGACTACCTGTCCAAGCCGTTGGACCGCCGCCTGCTGGAGCGGACGTTGGTGCGCTGGTTGCAGCACGCGGCGCGTTCCGGCGGCGGCGAGTCGCGGGCGCCGGCGCCGGCACTCACGCCCCCCTCCTCCGCCGCTGATCCGGGATCCACCATGACTACGCCGCATCTGCCCGATACGCTGGATACCGCAACCCTGGCCGACCTCGAAGACATCATGGGTGACGAACTGGTCGCGCTGGTCGACGTCTACTTGCGCGACGGCGAGACCCGGATGCGCGACCTGCGCGAGGCCGCCGGGCGCGGCGACGGTGCGGCAGTGGGCAAGCTTGCGCACTCACTCAAATCCGCCAGCGCCAACCTCGGCGCCCTGCCACTGTCCACCCGCGCCCGCCAAGTCGAGGAGGCCGCGCGCAACGGCACGCTCGCCGACCCGGCCGACAGCGTCGCGGCACTGGAGAAGCTGTACGCGAATGCCGCGGCGGCGCTTCGGCAGCGCTACGGGCGGCCGTAAGGATGCCGCGTGCGGAGCGGCTGTTGTGAGAAGTCAGGCCACGGACGGCCGTTCTGACGCCGTTTGACCGGCAAACCCCACGTGCTGCACGAGTGCCGTAGCGGAGCTGCGATCATGGACGATCGCATCAAGACCGAATGTGCGTCTGGAGGTAGTTCTCCAATCCCACCTGGCCGATCAGGCTCAACTGGGTTTCCAGCCAGTCGATGTGGTCTTCCTCCGCACCCATGATGTCGGAGAACAGGTCACGGCTGACGAAGTCGCCGACGCTCTCGGCGTAGGCGATGCCGGCCTTGAGGTCGGGCAGCGCCTGGCCTTCCAGCTTCAGGTCGCACTCGATGCACTCCTGCGGCGACTGGCCGATCAGGAGCTTGCCGAGCTTTTGCAGGTTGGGCAGCCCTTCCAGGAACAGGATGCGCGCGATCAACCGGTCGGCGTGCTTCATCTCATCGATCGACTCGGTGCGCTCGTGTTCGGCCAGTTCCTTGTACCCCCAGTTGGCGTACATCCGGTAATGCAGGAAGTACTGGTTGATCGCGATCAGTTCGTTGCCCAACGCCTTGTTGAGGTGTTCGATGATCTTCGCATCGCCTTGCATGTTCTTCTTCCTCGATCGACGGACACCCACGCACTATACCGCCCGGTCGGACGGCATGACGGAGTGATAATCGATTGCAGAAGTGCTTGCTGTTGCAAGAAGTCAGCCCAGGGAAGGGCGTTCTCATGCCGCTCGTCGAGAAGCGGACACGACACAAGGGCAGTCGGGCGATGTGGCGATCAGGGACGATCGCACAAACGTTTCAGGCCGCGGCGGGCAACGCCGCGGCGCGCCGTTCCGACTCGACGGTGGCTTCCACCAGCTCACGCGCCTCGACTTCGCAGCAGCCGCAGCACGTGGTGCAGCCGGTGCGCGTCTGCACCGCTTCGAACGTGTCCGCGCCGTGCGCGACCGCGCGGCGGATGTCCTGGTCGGAAATGGATTTGCAGACGCAGACGTACATGGCCGGATTCAAGGAGAGCACCACTCGACGGTCGCCATTGGAACGCGAATGCGAATGATTGTCAAGTAGTTTCAAGGCTGCTCAAAAGGTCCGATGAAGGTTGACGGCGCGGCATGAAGAGCAGTTATCCGCGAAGAACGCAAAGGACGCAAAGGTGAAGCAGCCTTTTGATCGCGCTCGGCCATCTTCGCGTTCTTTGCGTCCTTCGCGGACAGCTTCTTGGGAGTGTTGCCGTGATCAGGGACGATCGCACCCCTACGGCCGCGAACCGATCTCGATGGAGCAGGCGGCCTCGACCAGCGGCGCGAAATAGCGCAACGCCCGGCGGTACACCTCGCGCTTGAAGTCCACCACGTGCTCGGCGGGGTACCAGAAATCGACCCAGCGCCAGACATCGAACTCCGGCGTCGCATGG
>JBOHYX010000214.1:0-4777 GCA_050738115.1 Rhodanobacteraceae bacterium | reverse complement strand
CCAGAGGAAGGTCACGATCGACACGGCAAAACTGGCACCGACCGTCCGCAGGAAGGTGGCCGAGCCGGAACCCTCCGCTATCTCGGGGCCATCCAGATCCGACAGCAGGATCGTCAGGATGGGCATGAAGAACAGCGCGATGCCGAGGCCCAGCATCAGCTCCGTCAGCGCCACCGCCCAGAAATCGACATCCGTGTTGAAGCTGCCGAACCGGAAGCAGACGAATCCCATCACCGCGAAGGAAAATGCCGTCAACCAGCGCAGATCGAATTTGTGCGCGTACTTGCCCACCCAGAACGTGAGCAGGATCGGGATCACGCCGACGGGCGCGGCCGCGAGGCCCGACCACAAGGCCGTGTAACCGAGCACGTTCTGCAGCCACAGCGGCAACAACAACGCGATCGAGAAGAACAACGCGTAGGCCAGTACCAGCGCCAGCGTGCCCGCGGCGAAGTTGCGGTGACGGAACAGGCGCAGATCGACCAAGGGCTCGTCGTCGGTCAACTCCCAGACCACCCATACGACCAGCGAAATCGTCGCGATGATCGCCAGCCCCACGATGGTGTTGGAGTGGAACCAGTCGAGTTCGTTGCCCTTGTCCAGCAGGATCTGCAGCGAGCCCACGCCGAGGATCAAGGTGACCAGGCCCACCCAGTCGATGCGCGCGCGCCGAAGCTGTTCGATCCGACCACTCATCTGCCTTACGACGACGCTGGCCGCAACCAATCCGATCGGCACGTTGATGAAGAAGATCCATCGCCACGAATAGGAATCGGTGATCCAGCCTCCCGCCACGGGCCCGACGATCGGCGCCACCACCGTGATCATGCTGATGATCGCCAGCGCCATCCCGCGCTTGTCGCGCGGGTAGATCGACACCATGAGGCTCTGTGTGATCGGATACATCGGCCCGCACACGGCGCCCTGCATCGCGCGGAACATCACCAGCATCGACAGGCTCGTCGCGAAACCACAGCACAGGGAAAACAGCGAAAACAGCAGCACCGCCCCCACGAACACCTTCACCTCGCCGAAACGGCGGGAGAGGAACCCGGTCATCGGCAGCGTGATCGCCTGCGCCACCGTGAACGATGTAATCACCCAGGTGGACTGGTCCTGGCTGGCACCGAGGTTGCCGGCAATGGTTGGCAACGACACGTTGGCGATGGTCATGTCCAGCACCTGCATGAACGTGCCGAGCGACAGCCCTAGCGTCGCGAGGGTCAGGCTGGCGGGGCGAAACTCGCCGAAACCCGCGGTGGCAATGGCGGTGGTGGAAGCCATGGGAAGGGAAGCAAAGCGTCGTGATGGTGTTGCGGTGGTGACGAATCAGGCGATGGACGAACGTTCCAACGCCCGTCGGGCGAAAATCCCGGAAACCACCGGGCGCAGCGTGGAAATGGCGATCACGGACGCTCGCCGTCAATGCCCGTGCACCTCGGCAACGGGCGAGCTGCCGGGCGGCGCGCCGCTGTTGGCGTGGATGATCTTCGTGATCATGGCGTCGGCGCCGGCCACGTCCTGGGTGAACACGTCGGTCGAGAACACCGGATGCGTGGCCGCCTGTTGCGAGAGCATCGGCCCCGACTGGTTGTGCAGGTTCACCTTCGCGTTCATCGACATGCCGATCCGCAGCGGGTGCTGCTCGAGTTCCGCCGGATCGATCGCGATGCGCACCGGCAAACGCTGCACGATCTTGATCCAGTTGCCCGAGGCGTTCTGGGCCGGCAGCAGCGAGAAGGCGCTGCCGGTGCCTATGCCGAGCCCCACGACGTGGCCGCGATAGGTCACCGAACCGCCGTAGACGTCCGACGTCAGCGTCACCGGCTGGCCGATGCGCATGTGTGTCAACTGGGTTTCCTTGAAGTTCGCGTCGACCCAGACCTGGTTGCCATCCAGCGGCACCACCGCCATCAGCGGCGTGCCGGGTTGCACGCGCTGGCCGACCTGGACGGTGCGCTTGGCGACGTAACCCGACACCGGCGCCACCAGCGTGGTGCGCTGGTCGTTGACCCACGCCGCGCGCACCTGCGCCGCCGCCGCGAGCACGTCGGGATTGGTCGCGACCTTGGTGTCAGAAACCTGCGCATCGCTGATCGCGAGCTGCGCCTTGGCCGCGGCCAGGGCACTTTCAGCCGTGATCAGGGCGTCGCGCGCGTGCGAGAGCTCTTCCGCCGAGATCGCGCCGGAGTGCGCCAGCCCCTTGCGGCGATCGTAATCGGCCCGGGCCTGCCGCATCGCCGCCACGCGGACGGCGACGTCGGCCTTCGAGCTGTGCACCGTGCTGAACATGCCGCGCACCTTGCGCACGGCCTGCGCGAGCGCGGCCTCCGACTGCGCCAGCGCCACGTCGGCATCGGTCGGGTCCAGCTTGACCAACGTCTGTCCTTCGCGGACGAAATCGTTGTCGTCGGCGCCGATGCTGATCACCGTGCCCGGAATCTGCGAGGTGATCTGCACCACATTGCCGCCCACGTAGGCGTCATCGGTGCTCTCATACCAGCGCAGGTCGAAGAAGTAATACAGGCCCCACAGGATCGCGATGACCACGATGAGGCCGGCGAAGCTGCGCAGGATCAAACGCCGCTTGCGCAGGCGCTTGTTCTTCAGTTCGGCCGCGCGGTCTTCCTCGGTGGGCGGATTCGGGTTGATGGGGGAAGTCATGGGTTGGCCTTCGATTCGGATTCGGAGTCACGCGTGACCGCCAGCGACGGTGCATCGGCCGCGGGCTGGAAGCCGCCGCCCAGCGACTCGTTGAGCATCGCCCAGGCATTGCTGCGGCTGAGCTGCAGCGCCGCGAGTTGTTGCTCCGCGGAAATCAGCTCCTGACGAACGGTCAGCGCCTCGAGGAAGCTGCCGATGCCGGCGTGGAAGCGCTGCACCGACAGCGTGTAGGCGTCTTCGGCGCTGGCGCGCGCGGCCGCGGCGTCGTTGACCTGCGTCGACAGCGAGCGCAGGTCATCGACCTGCGTTGCAACCTGGTTGATCGCGTGGACCAGGGTCTGGTTGTACTGGGCGACCGCGATGTCACGCGCGGCGTCCTTGCCCGCGAGGTTGGCGCGCAGTGCGCCGCCCTCGAAAATGGGCAGGCTGACGGCTGGCGACAGCGTGTAAAAGCGGTTCGGCAGTGCGAACAGGTCCATCGTCGATGGCGCGATCAGTCCGGCCAGTGAACTGATGCTGAGATTGGGCAGGAACTTCGTTTTCGCGACCTTGATTTCCTTGCCGGAGGCCTCGACCCGCCAGCGCGCCGCCACCACATCGGGCCGGCGCCCGAGGAGCTCGGCAGGCAGGTCGCTGGGCAGCACCAGCGCGGGAATCGGCGGAAGCTTCGGCTCGTGGATCGACAGCGCGGCGTCGGGGCCCTTGCCGAGCAGCGCCGCGAGGACCAGCCCGCTCGTACGCACCGCGTTGTCCGCCGCCTCCAGGCGGGCGCGGTCGGCCTGGGATTCGCCCTGGATGCGCACCAGCGAGAATCGGCTGTCGATGCCGTTGGTGACGAGTTTCTGCGTCAGGCGCTGGAAATCCTCGGCGCGTTGCAGTTCCTCGCGGGCGAGATGGCGCAGCACGTACGCGCCCCCCAGGTCGAAATAGGCCTGGACGACGTCCGCCGAAAGCTTCAGGCGCGCCGCTCGGGCATCCACTTCGGCCGCGCGGGCGTTGCCGACCGCGGCCTGCCACGCCACGCGCTTGCCGCCCCACAGGTCGATGTCCCACTTGAAGCTGAGATACCCGTAGCGGAGCACGCCGAAATGACCGTTGGCGATCGGCGGCAGCAGCGGCGGGACGCGCGCACCGGCGACGCTGGCGCCGCCGTTCAGGGTCGGCTTGCGCTCGGCATCGGCGGCACCCGCGGCAGCCAGCGCCGCGCGCACCCGCGCATCGACCAGGGTCATGTCGGGGTTGTCGGCCAGCGCCTCGTCGACCAGCCGGTCGAGCTGCGGGTCGCCAACGGCCTTCCACCAACCCGGCTGGGGCCAGGCCGCGGCGTCCAGCTTGACGCCCGCGAGGCTCCGCGCGGCATGCAGGCTCGCCGGCTCTGTCGGTGTCGCGGTCGGGTGCAGGCCGCCGGTGCTGGCGCAGCCCGCCAACAACATCGTCGTGAGCAGGAGCACGAGACAGCCGCTGCGCAGATGGTGCAATTGTTTCACTTCCATGGCAGTTCCGCGCCGTCAGGATCCAGCCAGCCGCTCACGCTCGGCGCGCAGGTGCGCGAGCACGCGGATCAGTACATCGTGCAACTGGCGCCGTTCGTCGGTGGAGATGTCGGCGAACGCGCGTCCCGACGCGGCATTACCGGACGCGATCATCCGTGCGTGGACCTCACGACCGGCCGCGGTCAGCTCCAATCGCAGCGCCCGCCGGTCGACGGGGTCAGGTGCGCGTTCGAGATAACCAAATTGCTCCAGCTTGTCCACCAGACGCGTCAATGAACCGGGGTTGTAGTTCAGGCTTCGCGCCAGTTCCCCGGGCGCCATTGGACCATCGTCGCCGAGGCGCTTCAGCGCCAGGAACTGGCTGAAGTTGAGCTCGACGCCCTCGGCCAGGAGCGCGCGTTCGATCGCGAGCACGATCTCTGTGCGCGTCTGCCCGATCAGCCGGCACAGGCCGAACGGCGTCTCGGAAGGGATCAAGGTCGTTGTCACGCCGCGGATAATATGGCCGAAACAGTATTTGTCAAGGCAAATATATTCGAGGCAACATTTCTACGGGTTTGTCAAGGGCCGCGCCGACGGCCGCCACGCAACGCTCACACATCGGGTGCTTGAATGACGCG
>JBOHYX010000213.1:0-4782 GCA_050738115.1 Rhodanobacteraceae bacterium | reverse complement strand
TGGTGAACACGGCGACCGCCGGCGCAATCACCAGCGGCAGCGAGATCGGCAGCGACCAGTAGAAATAGAACGGGCGCAGCCGCCACGCAAACACGGCCCAGGCGAGTCCCAGCAGCGCCCCGCCGCCGTGCATCGCCAGCGCCGTGCCCCAGCCGATCGCGCCGCTGCGGTGCTGGCCACCCCAGGCAAGCCGCAGGCCGAACAGCGCCTCGAACACGAAGCGGCTGTGCGCGAGCATCCGCACCGGCGCCAGCAACATCGACGCGAACGTCTCGACGAGGGTGCCCGCGCACAGGCGCGCCGCGCCGCCAAAGCCGCGGCGCAGGCGCGAGCGCAGCAACGCATCCAGCAACGACACCAGCTTGGGTACGAACAGCACGAATCCGGTGCTCACCGCGAGGCGGATGGCCCAGTCCGGATGCCACTCGGGCCACACCGGGAACAATTGGTGTTCACTCGGAAAGTAGTTGACCGGGAACAGCGTGAACTGCGCGACCTCGAGCCCGGTCAGCACCAGGAACGCCAGCCACAGCGGCGCCGCGGCGTAGGAAAGGATCCCGTTCAGGAAAATCAGGCGTTGCGCCGCGCCCAGCCGGCGCTCGGCCAACATGATCGGGAAGTGCTGCAGGTTGCCGCGCGCCCAGCGGCGGTCGCGCGCCAGCTCGTCGACGAGGCTCGGCGGCGACTGCTCGTAGCTGCCCTCGAGTTCTGCTTCCAGCCAGACCTCGTAGCCACCGCGCCGCATGTACGTCGCCTCGACGAAATCGTGGCTCAGGATCGGACCGCGGAACAGGCCGAACCCGCGCAGGCTGGGCAGCGCGCAGTGGCTCATGAACGCCGCGCTGCGGATGATGGCGTTGTGGCCCCAGTAGGCACCATCGCCAAGTTGCAGTGCGGCGAGTCCCGTCGAAAACAGCGGGCCGTACAGCGCATTGGCGAATTGCTGCAGCCGCGCGAAGCGCGAGCGCGCCGCGACGGTGCGCGGCGAGGCCTGCACGATGCCGGCGCGCGGATGCGCATCCATGACGCGGACCATGCGCGCGAGCGTTGCCGCATCCATCAGGCTGTCGGCGTCCAGTACCACGAAGTAGTCGTAGTTGCGGCCCCAGCGGCGGAGGAAATCGGCGATGTTGCCGCTCTTGTAGCGCAGGTTCACGCGGCGGCGCCGGTAGAAAAAGTGCCCGGCGGCACCGAGCGCGCGCACCCAGTACGCCCACGCGGCCTGTTCGGCGAGCCAACGGTCGGGATTGCGGCTGTCGGAGAGCACGAAGAAATCGAAACCTTCGAGCTGGCCGGCCCGTTCCAGCGCGCGGTACACCGCCGCGAGTCCGGCAAAACACGCATCGACCGGCTCGTGGAAGATCGGCATCACCAGCGCCGTCCGCCTGCCCGTCAGCGGAGTGTCCGTCGCGGGCACGTTGCGGCACAGCCGGTGCGGGTCGCCGCCGATCAGGCGAAAGAAGGCGCCAAAGATCGCGAGCCACGCACCGATGCTCACCCACGCGAAACTCAGCGCAAATGCGACCAGCAGCCCCAGCTCGATCGGCGTGCTCGCGTGGTACGGCAGCACGCCGACCATGTAGCTGCTCGCGATGAGGGTTTGCACGATGACCAGCACCAGGAACACGCCGCGGCGGCGGCGCGCGGCCCAGCGCCACCCCGGCGGTACCCGGCGCATGCGCCGGCGGCGGCGCGCATACGGCAGGCTCGCGCGGCGGACTGGCGGGGCCGACGCCGGCAGCGCGGACGGATCAGGGGCCGGCATTGAAGCGGTTTTGCGCGGGAAGCGAATAGGTCCAGGTTTCGCTGAGCGTCGTGTCGCCCTGCTTCAGGAACGCGCGCAGCGCCAGTGGCTTCCCGTCCGCCGGAGCCACCAGCATCGACAGGCGCCAGCGCTTGCTCGGTTCCACGAAGCTCACCGACTGCTGCTTGACCTTGGTTCCGTCGAGGCCCGTCACGACGGCCTGGACCTTGGCGTCCGGCTTGAGCTTGGCGAGCGCGCCGCCGGCGAAGTCGACGATGACGCGATATCCGCCGGCGGACTTGTCGGTGCCGGGAACGGTGCCGTTGCCGATGTAGGTGGCCACGGCCTGTGCGCTCGGCTCGTCCGGAATGCCGGGCGCGCCGAGGCTCAGGGTGTAGCTGACGTCGTAGGCCTTGTTGGCCGGCGGCGCCTGTTTCGGGCTCCAGAAGGCAACGATGTTGTCGTCGTTCTCCGACGACGCCGGAAGCTCCACGAGCACCACGTTGCCATCGCCCCAGTTGCCGTCCGGGGCCACCCAGGCGCTGGGACGATCGTCGTAGCGGGCCCCGGCATCCTCGTAGTCGGCAAAGCGGGTGCCGCGCTGGAGCAACCCGAAGCCTTTTGGTGCATTCGCCACAAAGTAGTCCATCTGCAGCGTTTTCGGATTGATCAGCGGCCGCCACAGCCATTCGCCGGTGCCGGAATGGACCAGCAGCCCCCCCGAATCGTGCACTGCGCCCCGCCATTCGCCAGGCCAACGCGGCGTGTTGGAGCCGTAGAAGAACATGCTGGTGAGCGGGGCGAGACCCAGCAAGGGAATGGCTTTGCGCGGGAACAGACGCACATGCACCGCGAGGCGCGTGGGTGCGCCCGGCGTGACGTCGAACTGGTAGGCGCCGGTGAGGCTCGGCCCATCGAGCAGCGCGTAGAACCGCATGGTCTTGGCGTCCCTGGCCGGGCGCACCAGCCAGAACCGCGTGAAGTCCGGGAATTCCTCGCCGGTCTTCAGGCCCGTGTCGATGGCAATGCCGCGCGCGGACAGCCCGAAATGCTCATCGCGCGCGACACCGCGGAAATAACTTGCACCGGCAAACACCAGGAACTGGTTCAGGTCGCCCGCGGCGTCGAGCGGAAACGTGAGCTTGAAGCCCGCGTAGCCGAGATCGTCCGGGATCTTGCCGGCAATGTCCTTCGGCCACGTGAACCAGTCCTTGTGGAACTTGAGCGCGTGCACGCCGGTCGAGTCGACGATGTCGATCGTCACCGGATGCTTGAAGTACTCGCCCGGCGCGACCAGCATCACGCCAAACCCTTGCGATCGTCCCTGATCGCTGCATCGTCGAGCCGCGTCGCGCACATGCTGGGCGCCGTGATTGCTTGCACCAGAGCGGCCATCCGTGGCCTGACTTTCCGGAGAGCAGTTCCCCTGCCAGAGAGTGTCCTTCGGGTTGAAGCGCACCTGCGAAAACTCGTCGTAACTCAGGTTCGCGAGGAACCCCGGGATCCCGGGCGGCGCCTGGTACGGCTTGGCAGCGAGCTTTTTCGCGACCTGCGCGACGTTGTCGAAACTGAATGCGGGCGCCGCAAGCGAGATCGCCGGCGCCAGCAGCGCCACGAACGCGATGGCCAAACAGCAACGTGATGTGGATTTCAACACTGGCCGGTCCTTCCGTGGCGCGCCAACAACGGGATCGCAAGCTGCACGTTCGCCTGCGCAGTGGACACAAGCACGTGGCGAACCGCCAACGCCGATGATGTCGCGCATCGCCAAGTGGAATCAAGCACCCGGCGATCGCCGGTTCAGGCTGCAGCGATGGCCGCGCGCCCGCGCCTGCACGGATGGACGGCTGCGCGCCGGATGCAACGGGTCACGTGCGTTCTGCTAGGTTACGCAGGTTTTCCCCCGAGGGTCGCGTGTGCCGCATCAAGCCAAGCCGTTGACACCGCGCGCGCTGGCGTTCGCGATCGCACTGGCGGCGGCGCCGGGCATGGTGCTGGCGCAATCGGGCGCCAACGTCTGCCCGCTCGGCGCGTTCACCTGCCCGGTGGTCAAGCACGATTTCGCGCTGTGCAAGAAAAACGACCTGCTGGATTTCTACGTGCCGGGTTTGCCAACGACGGGCAACCGCGCCACCAGCCCTTCGCAGGCCTACGGCGACCGCTTGTCGAGCCCGGACAGCAACATCTTCCATCTCACCGGCAATGCCTCGCTGCAGCAGCTCGACCGACTCCTGCGCGCCAACGCCCTGACCTACAACGCCAACACCACGGCCTACGACGCCGAAGGCAACGTGCGCTACCAGGAACGCGGGATGTTGTTTTCGGCCGACAACATGAAGGGCACCACCGACCCCGAGTACGGCGTCGCCGACCACGTCAAGTACCAGTTGCTGACCTCGCGCGGCAATGGCATCGCCAGCCAGGCGATCATGCTGTCGCAGGACCGCGACAAGTTGCACGACGTCACCTACTCGACCTGCGACATCGACAATCGCGTGTGGGAGGTGACCGCCAAACGGATGACGATGGATCGCGACGAGGGCGTCGGCCGCGCCCACGACGTGACCATGCGCGTCAAGGGCGTGCCGTTCCTGTGGCTGCCGTACCTGCGCTTCCCGATCGACAAGCAGCGGCAGACGGGCTTCCTGTATCCCTCGTTCGGCAATCGCGGCCAGGCGGGATTCTTCTTTGCCATCCCGTTCTACTGGAACATCGCTCCCAACTACGACGCGACGCTGACTCCCGTGTGGTACACCGACCGCGGCGGCATGCTCGACAGCCAGTTCCGCTACCTGACGACGACAAGCAAGGGCATATTCGACCTCAGCTACATGCCCGACGACCAGATCACCAATACCCAGCGCTGGTACCTGACCTACAAGAACCAGACTTCGCTGCCCCTGGGCGCGACCTGGACCACCTCGATCGCCCAGGCCAGCGACAAGGAATGGTTCGAGGACTTCGGGCAGAACCTGACGACCTCGACCGTGACGCTGCTGGGCTCATCCTCGTACGTCACGAAGTCGACCAACTGGTGG
>JBOHYX010000212.1:0-4801 GCA_050738115.1 Rhodanobacteraceae bacterium | reverse complement strand
CGCGAATACGCAGTGCGACAGGAACATCAGGATCCCGCCGACGCCGCGCCACAGGTAGTACGGATGCATGTCCTCCACCGACTGGATGAAGGGCTTGCCCTGGATCCACTCGAGCCCCTGGGCAACGCTGCCGCCGATCGAGAGCGACAGCACGTAGATCGACACGCCAACGAACGCGAGCCAGAAGTGCACCGCCATGCCGAGCGTGCCGGGGCGCTTGCCGGTCGCGAGCGGCAGCAGCGCGTAGATGCCGCCCCACGCGGCGAACGCGACGAAGCCGTACATCGTGAGGTGCGAGTGCCCCACGGTGAAACTCGTGAAGTGCCACAGCTCCTGCATCGGGCGCAGCGCCTCGATGGTGCCCTGGGTCGAACCGGTCAGGTACGACAGCACGCCGATGAACAGGAACGCGAGCGGATACGACTCGATCCGGCCGTGGTAACGCCCGCGCATCGTCAGGAGGAAATTCGCGCTGCCGCCCCACACCGGCACCAGCATCGCGACGCTGAAGACGATCGCTTCGGTCTGCAGCCACCACGGCAGCGGGCTGAACAGGAAGTGGTGGCCGCCGAGCGAGGGGTAGAACAGCAAATTCGTCCAGAACGCGAGCACGCCGAGTCCGTACGAATAGATCGGCCGGTTCAGGACCTTCGGAATCGCGTAATAGAAAATGCCGAGCGCCAGCGGCGTGAACCACATGCCGACCGCGTTGTGCATGAAGTAGCCGGAGATCGCCACCTGCCCCAGCCCGTACTGGTACCACGGCAGCAGCGCCACGATCACGATGACCGCGCCCTGCAGCAGCGCGCTGACCATGTACCAGTTGGACAGGTAAATGTCCTTGGTGGCGCGATGCGCGATGGTGCCAATCACGTTCACGGCCGTTACCAGTGCCGCCGCGAGGAACACGATGCGGATCGGCCACGGCCATTCGCGGTATTCGAGATCGCCCCAGTTGTAGCCGAGGTCCAGCGCGATCTCGCCGGCGGCCGCGGCGATGTTGAACAACCACAGGCTTAGCCACGCGAGCCCATTGCTGTAAAGGCGCGTCCCGCAACTGCGTGAGACGACGTAGTAGGTGCAGCCCACGAGCGCGATGCTCGCGAAACCATAGAACGTGCCGTTGGTGTGCATCGGCCGCAATCGGCCGAAGGTCAGGAACTGCGAGTCCCAGAACTCGGGCGCACCGAACTTGAAGGCGAGGACCAGGCCGATCGCAGTGGCGAAGACCAGCCAGAAGGTTGCGGTGATCGTGAACCAACTGAAGATGCGCGCAAGCTCGCGATCCTCGTTGGGTGCACCCGTGTCGGCATGCGGAGTCGCCGGCAGCGCTTCTGCGGTAACAGCCATGGATTCGCCCCACTCAAAACGGAGCGGTCGGTGCGATGACCAACGCCGGCCGCGAGGGCATTCGTGGCGGCCATCCCTTCCGTCGCGGACGCGATGATCCGGAGTCTAGCCTCGGCGGCGGGATGCACCCATGACTTCGATCAAGCAAGCAGAACCGGGATCAGATTCCGGCGTTGCTCCATGAAATGGCGAGGGAGTTCTGCGCCGCCTGCACGGCTGCCCTACGCACTCGAACGCCCGACAAAATCTGCGGGGAGGAACCCCGACCAGAATGCACTTTCGCCAACACGCCGGTTACTGCCGGGCAGGTTCTTCGGTGCTTTCTCAGAAGCCGCCGCGGGCGCCGACCACGCCGCAGAAAATCGCGGCCAGCGCCAGCACCAGCAGCACCGCGTGCAGCGCCAGGAACTTGCCCGGCTTGTGGATCAGCCCGGCCCTGGCTGGCAGGCGCAGCGGCTCGGCGATGAACAGCATGATCGCGAACAGTACCCACACCAGCATCATGAGCCCGATCCACCAGGTGTGCGAAATCTCACCCGGCACCAATGTGTACATCCAGAAACCGGTGATGCCGGCGATCACCACCGCGATCCGCGCCTGGTTCGCGAAGCGGCCCTCGAACTCCCTGATCCGCTGGATCTGCGCATCGGCAGGCAGGCGGTTGAAAATCGGCAGCAGCGAAGTGGTCACGGTGAACACGCCGCCGATCCACCACACCACGCTCAGCACGTGGATCGCCAGCAGGATGTTGAACGTCGTCATGCAGCGTGTCTTTCAGGCACTCATTGGCCGCGCAAGTGTAGGCGCACGCGCGCGAATGCCCATGACCCGCGTCAAGCGGGCGCGATGGTCCGGGCCCGCGCCGCCCCGTTTCATTCCCGGTTTCGCGGAAGGCGGGATCGAGGGGGATGGCCTTCGCCCTCCAGATTGAGACGGCATCCGCCGCACCATCTGCCTCGTGCAGACGCCGCCGCGCTGCGCGCGCGTTCGCTTCGCGCCGCCCGTCGTTCCGAATGGGGTGACTACGGTGCCAGCGGTGACGCCGTGGAAGTGGGTATTGCGGGAATCACCGCGGGCTTGTACTTGACGTATTGCTTCAACAGCGCCTGGAAGCCCGGGTCGTGGCGGATCGGGTCCCACGCCGGGTCGAGCCACAGCATCACGGGCGAGTAGACGTAACCAAGGCCGGGGCTGGCGAGGGCTTTCGCCAGCAGCGGCACGGCAAGATCGGGGCGTTGGGCTTCGGCGTAGAGCGATGCATTGATTTGCTGCGCCACCGGGCCGTACACGTTGTCATGGCTGCGGGCGATGATGGCCTGGGATTTTGCGATTGCGTCCAGCGCTTGCGTAGTTTGGCCGAGACCAACTTCGGCGCTGGCGAGCGATTGCAACACGAACGCCAGATCGATGCCTTGCTGCTGCACGAGTTGTGCGCGGATCTTCGGCAGCGCTTGTGCATACAACCCTCGTGCGCGCGGCATGTTGCCCATCAATCCGTCCAGTTTGGCTTGTTGCAGCACCTTGGGGCCACCAGAGCCCGACCCGAAGTTGTCGGGCGTGTCGGGAACGCTGTCCAGCAGCACCAGCGCCTGCTGGTATTGGCGCTGGTAGATCAGCAGGCCCGCGCGCATGAGGTCCAGGAACGGGTCGTCGCCCTGTGCTGCGGTCAACGCCCGCGGGATGTCGCCGGTGGTGAGCAGGATGGAATAGGAAAGAGCGGCCTTCGCCTGGCGATTGTGCGGGTCCAGTGCCAGCGCGCGCTGCAGGGCTCGTTCGGCCTCAGGGTAACGGCTGGCCTGCATGCAGATCGTGCCCAGCTCAAGCGCCAGCGCCGAGTTGCGCGGATCCAGCGCGATGGCCCGTTGGAAGGACACAATCGCCGCACCGAAGCGGCCCTGCCGGGCTTGGACGAAGCCTCGCGCCGCCAGCGCATCGGCGCCGTTGGGCCGTAGTCTCAATGCGGCTCCAAAAGCCTTCAGCGCGGCGCTGTAGTCGCCGCGGCCGTGATAATCGATGTAGCCGAGTGCGAGCCACGCGGCAGGCAAATTCGGCGACAGTTTCAATGCCTGTTCGGCGTTGCTGCGTGCGTCCGCGTTGAGCTGTCGGACATCCATGCCGCCACCGCCGAACCAGGCCAGTTCACTCTGCACGTAGGAAAGCCGTGCATGGGCCAGCGCGAAATCCGGCGCCTTGACGATGGCCTGCTGGTAGAGCGGGATCGCGGCCTTCCAGCTCGCGGTGTCGTATTCGATCTGGCCCTGATTGGCCTGGTATTCCGCCTCAAGGAACAGGTTGTTGGCCGCGTTGTTCGCGCTCATGTCGCTGGTGAGGCGCGCGGTTTCGGCAGGCGAAAGTCTGGCCTTCAGGGCCATCGCGACTTTTTCCGCAACGTCGCCCTCGACCCCGAACACGTTGGTGAGGGTTTTGGTGTATGCCTCGGCCCATATGTGGGCATCGGTTTGGGTGTCGATCAACTGCAGGTTGATCAGCACCTCATCGCCCTACTTCTGCACACTGCCTTCAAGGATCGTTGCGACGCCGAGCTGCTGGCCAATCACCTTCAGGTCTTCAGGATGGCTCGCGTAGTTCGCAGTGGAAGTCCGCGCGAGTTGGGCAATGCCCTGTGCCAGCGCCCACACCGCGCCGACGTACAGCACCGCCGCGCGCAGCACGTTGCGGCGCTTCAGTTCCGCGAAGAATGACTGCCGCTGCGCCACGCCACGACGATTCCCGCCGGCGACGCGCCGGCTTCCGCTGCGACGAGTTTACGCAATCCGACGGGCAGGCGCAGGTGGTTGCGCGGGTGGCCGCTGAAAGGAATTCTCACGCCAGGATTCGCAATCCGCGTACGCGGTCGAAATCGCGGTCGTGTGTCACCAGCGCGTCCGCATTGACGGACAGGCGCTGGCAAGCTGGACGGCCTCCGGCGACTTCAGGCGATAGCGCGCGCCGGCGTGCCGCGTGCTGCGCGATATCCATGGTGAAATCGACCACCTGCCAAGTCTGCAGCACGCCGCGATAACGCCGGGCCAGCGTTTCCTCGCCGGCGGTCAACGGGCCGGTCAACACTTCGGCAACGGTGACGGTGGTCACCGCCGGTGCGATCTCCCCCGCAACGTGGCGCTCGAGCAATGGCGAGAAATGCGCTGCAACTCCGGGTTTCGCCGCACCCGGAATGCTCCTGTCCGGGCGCGCTTTGCCGACCATGTCGCAGCAGCGGCGGAAACCGCGGCCCACCGCGACCATCGCGATTCGATCGGCCCTTCCGGTCGATCGGGCCTTCCGGCCCTCCTACGGCGAAGGGTAGGAGCGGCGGAAGCCGCGACCCGGGTCGCGGGGCCGTGCCGTCCAGCCAATTGCGCGCAGATCCTGCCCCGGAATGCTCCTGCCCGGGCAGCGCTCGGGTACTTGTCACCCAACGACTACGCAAGGAGACTGCAACAAACCGATT
>JBOHYX010000211.1:0-4835 GCA_050738115.1 Rhodanobacteraceae bacterium | reverse complement strand
TCGATGCGCCGTAGATGTAGTCGGCTTCGTCGGAGGCGAGCCACGCGGCGACGCGGGCGATGTCGGCGGGCACGCCCACGCGCTTGCACGGGATCAGCTTTTCCAGCGATTGCTCGGCGGCGGGCGTGGCCCACGCATTGTGGTTGATGGCGGTCTTGATCGCGCCGGGGCAGACGGAATTCACGCGGATCTTCTGCGGCGCGAGTTCCTGCGCGATCGATTCCATCAACTGCATGATGCCGCCCTTGGTGGTCGCATAGTTGCAGTGCCCGCCCCACGGGATCATCTGGTGGACGGAACTCGTGAAAACGATCTTGCCGAGCGCCTTCGACACCTCGCGCATCCCGCGCCGGGTGAATTCGCGCGCCGCTTCACGCGCGCACAGGAACGCGCCGGTCAGGTTGACGCCGATCACTTGGTTCCACTGTTCGATCGTCATCTCGACCAGTCGCGAATCGCGCTGGATGCCGGCGTTCGAGCACAGGATGTCCAGCGCGCCGAACTGCTTGACGGCCGCGGCGAACATCGCCTGCACTTCGGCTTCCTTGCTGACGTCGGCCTCGACGACGATGGCCTTGCCGCCGCCGGCCCGATTGATCTCGTCGCAGACCTTCTGCGCGGCTTCGGGTTGCACCACGTAATTGATCGCGACGTTGGCGCCCTGCGCGGCCAGTTCGCGCGCGATGCCTTCGCCGATGCCCGAATTGGCGCCGGTGACGAGCGCGCTCTGCCCGGCGAGGCGTGGGTGGTTGGGTTGCGTGTTCATGGCAAGCTCCTTTTTCGAACCAGAAGAGTTCGTCATTCCGGGGCTGCCCGCGTAGTTTGCGGGCAGAACCCGGAATCCAATTTCCTTCGCGACAAGAGAAGAAAACCTGGATTCCGGGTTCCATCGCCGATAAAGCCGGCGCTGGCCCCGGAATGACGCTGAAGATAACGGGCATCCGGTCGGCACCGAGGCGCCGCTACGTGCTCGCGTCGGACGTATCGACAGGCGAAGTGACTGGTTGTCCCAACCACTCACCGCTGAACCCCGCGCGTTGCAGGCCCAGCCGGATCGGCGCGCAGTCGCGCATCCGGTTCCACACGCTGCGGGTCCGGTAGTTCTCGATCATCAGCACGATCGGGCCCTGGTTCAGGGCAAAGTGCCAGGGCGACACCCAACCGATCTGTCCGGTGCCGGCGTACTGGAAGCGGCTCGCGCCCGTACAGTTCGCTTCCGGCCACGACAGGTTGAACGAGGCGTGGAAGCCGTAGCCCGCCGGGCTGTGGCCGATCAGCTTCTCGAGGTGCCGGATCTCGTCGAGGACGATTTCGGGTGCGAACGGCAGCGAGGCGATGGCCGCCCACGGCGAGATGGTGCCGTCGTCCGGCCCGAACGGCGCGCCACGCGCGATGTAGTCGTAGAACCGCTGGTCGTGACCCTGGAATTTCGCGGTCGCGTCGGCCGGGCCGTCGCTGGCGGTGAAGCCCCAGCAGTTTTCCTCGTAGCCGAGGAATCCGTGCGGATTGCGGATCGCGTACTGGCGGTGGATGTGCGTGGCGATGCGGCTGTTGGCGAAGTAATCGGTCTTCCTCTCTGCCATCAGCCGGTCCTGCAGCCCCGCAAGGTCCAGCCAGATGTGCGAAAACTGGTGGATGAACAGGGGCCCTGCGTACAGCACGTCGTGGTCGAAAATGCGCTTCCATTGGAACGTGGACGTCCACGCATCGTACGCCGCGGGCTCCACCCGGAACTCGGGCGCCGCCAGTGCCAGCACGTACAGGATCATCGCCTCGTTGTAGCCCAGCCATCGATACGACTGGAACCCCGCCTCCGGCGTCCAGCCCATCGCGAGCGCATCCTTTCCGTTCTGGGCCCAGCGCCAGTCGACACGCGCGTAGATCGATTGCGCACGCGCGCGCACTTCGCGTTCGTCGGTGCCGTCTCCGGAAAAATACTGCGCGGCGTCGAGCATGCCCGCCAACAGCAGCGCGGTGTCGATGGTCGAAAGCTCGCACTGCCACGCGCGCGTGCCGGTATCGGGCTTCAGGAAGTGGTAGAAGAAGCCCTTGTAGCCGACGCCGTCCTTCGCCCCCGACTGGTCGGCCGCGGCGAAGAACCGGAGCGCCGCCAGCGTCCACGCCAGCGCCCGTGCGCGCGGCATCCAGCCGCGTTCGACCGCGATCGGATAGCACGAAAGCGCAAAGCCGACCGCCGCGATGCTGGCCGGCTGGCCCGGCTGGGTCGAATCCAGAACGAGACCGGTCGCGGGATCGGTGTGCCGCTCGAAGAACCGGAACGCCTTGCGCTGGAGTTCGTCCAGCATCGCGTCGTCGTCGGCCGGCGCGGGCCGGAGGGGTTCGGTCGCGGTCACCATCGCCGCCGGCCTCAGGCGAGTTCCACCCGCACCGCCGCGATCGCGTGCGGTGGCAGGTTGATCTGGATGTCGAAGCCGCCCCGCTGCGGCTGGATCGCGAGCGGCTCCGCGGAAAGCCGCGAGGCTTCCTCGAGTTCGTCGGCCTGCTTCGCATCGAGGTATTCCGGCGATCCCATGTCCACCCACGCCTGGCGGCTGTTGCAGTGGTCGGCGTCCACGCGCTGCACCATCGCCGTGGTGGGCTTGCGCTTGCTGTCGACGTGGAAAGTGACCGTTTCCGGGCCGATGGCATGGCGCGGGAAGGCGTGGTTGGTCAGCAGCAGGTCGACGCTGTTGGCGTTGGCGCTCACCGCCCAGGCGTCGACCGTCGGATGGCTGCCGGTAACGGGCAGGCGTTCGATGCCCAGCCGGTTCAGGAGCTGCATCGCACGGTAGGTGGGCTTGCCGATGCCATGGATGGTCTGGAGACCAAAGCTGCCGTGGAACGGCGTCGAGGAAAAATAGTTTTCGTTGAAGATGTCCGAGACCGTCCACCAACTGTAGCCCTGCACCACGCCCGACACGTCCAGCATGTTCTTGAACAGGAACGCCGCGGCGTAGGGTTCGTCGTGGAACGCGAAGAACGGGTTGGACGAACTGTTCCACTCGGTGTAATACAGCGGCTTGTCGCCAACCGTCTTGCGCATGGCCTCGACGCGCTGGATCAGCACGTTGCGCGGCGCGTCGGAAAGCTGCGCTTCGGTGTCGTCGCCCGGCTTGCCCAAGGCGTCGGTCGGGTAGTGGTGGGTCGAGACAAAGTCGGTCGGGAGCTGGTTCTTTTCGCAGAACTCGAGGAACTCCGGGACCCACTCGTCGTTGGCCGTCGCGGGGCCGCCCACCCGCAGTTGCGCGTCGACTTCGCGGATCGCGTTGGCGGTGTACTGGTACAGCTTGAAGTAATCGGCCTGCGAACCCTTCCAGAACGCGTCGAGGTTGGGCTCGTTCCACACCTCGAAGAACCAGCGCCGCACTTCGGTCGCGCCGTAGCGTTCGACCCAGTGCGACACCAGGCGCTTGATCACCTCAGCCCACTTTGCATAGTCGCGCGGCGGGGTGACGTTGCCCTTGTAGAAGAACACGATGTCGCCACCCGAGGACAGCGCGCTCGGCATGAACGACAACTCCACGAACGGCCGCATGTTGATCGAGAGCAGGAAGTCGAAGATCTGGTCGGCGTTGAAGAACGAGTACAGGTCCTTGTCCAGCTCGATCAGGTAGGTGCCCATCTCGTCGTCGAGGATGCCGTGGAAGCGCACGTGGCGGACGCCGAGATCGGCCTGGGCGCGGCGCATCTGGGCCTGCCAGTCGGCGCGCAGCGCAAGCGCCGCGTGGCCCGAGCCGACGGTATGGCTCCACACGTGCGCGAGCTGGCTGCCGGGGGCATCGAAATTCGTCGAGAACGTGATGGCCATGCTGGCGTCCGTCAGGGGGGTACCCGAATTTTGGGGGGCGGCCGTGAGCGTGGCGTCAATGCGCCCGGCCGGACACGTCCTCCGGCACCGCGCCTTCCGCGCCGCGCGCCGCACGCATCGCGTACGGAACCTGGCCGAACCGCACCAGCACCTCGTGCAAGCTGCCGTCGTTGACGAGCTCGATCGCGTGGCCCGGCTGCAGGACGCCATCCACGCTGATGTCGGCGACACCGGGGTCGCCGGGGTGACGCACGAATTCGATGTGATAGCGCGCGTCGCCGTGGCGCCAGTCGACCGACCATCGCGTCCAGTCGTCCGGCACGCGCGGCTCGATGTGCAGGCGCGCGCCCTCACGCTGCAGGCCCAGCAACGATTCGGTGAGCAAGCGGTACATCCAGCCCGCCGATCCCGTGTACCAGCTCCAGCCGCCGCGCCCGACGTGGGCCTCCGCGGCGTACACGTCGGCCGCGATCACGTAGGGCTCGAGGCGGTAGCGGCGCGCCGCGTCGACGTCGCGGCTGTGCCGGATCGGGTTCAGCATGCGCGCGACGCGCCAGGCGTCCCCGGTGCGGCCGAGCCGGACGAGCGCCATCGCGACCCACACCGCCGCGTGCGTGTACTGGCCGCCGTTTTCGCGCACGCCCGGCACGTAACCCTTGATGTAGCCGGGATCGAGCGGGGTCGCGTCGAAGGGTGGCGTGAACAGTTTCACGATCCCCGCATCGGGATTGACGAGCTGCGCCAGCACCGCATCCAGCGCACGCTCCGCGCGCCCGCGGTCGGAAAGTCCCGCCAGCACCGACCAGCTCTGCGGCAGCGAATCGATGCGGCACTCCTCGCTCGCGATCGAGCCGATCGCGATACCGTCGTCGTTCCATGCGCGCAGGTACCAGCCGCCATCCCAGGCGTGCCGCTGCAGCATCGTTTCGAGTTCAGCCGCGCTCGCGACGAGGTCGCGACCCGCGATGGCATCACCGCGCGCGGTCGCCAGCGGCGCGAAGCGGCCGAGCACGTCGACGAGGAACAT
>JBOHYX010000210.1:0-4839 GCA_050738115.1 Rhodanobacteraceae bacterium | reverse complement strand
CGGCTGGCTGCCGCCAAAGTGAGGATGCCCGACGTCAACGTGCTGGTATACGCGATCAATCCTGACGCGCTCCAGCACGTTGCGGCACGCAAATGGCTGGAGCACGCATATCAGGAAGCAAGCGGCGTGGGCTATGCCTGGGCGGCGGTTTCGGGTTTCCTGCGCGTCAGCACGCTGCGCGGCATTCTCGCCACGCCCCTTTCCATCGGAGACGCGTTGCGCTTCGTGGACGAATGGCTTTCACACCCGCACGCGCGAGTCATCGGCCCCACCGATCGCCACGCGGCCGTACTGGGACGGCTGTTGATCGGCGCCGGGCGCGGCGGCAACCTCGTCGGTGACGCGCACCTCGCGGCGATCGCGATCGAGCACGGCGCGACCCTCGGCACCTTCGACCGCGATCTCGAGCGCTTCGCCGGGCTGCGCTTCGAATTGCTGCAGGCCCCGGCGGCGCATGAATGCTGAGTGGCGAATCCCGCCTTGAACCCGATCGTGGTGCGATTACCGTGGAAACCCGAATATCCAAATCGCGCTTCAGGGCAAACGCCCGGAAATCTTCCGTAGCATCGAGAAGGCGGGCACACCTGTCGTCATCACCGACCACGGCACGACGACCTTGACTGTGTCGAAGTAACGTGCCGCCACGCGCGACGCACTCGTCCGGCTCAGGGGTTCGGTGCTGCAGTTCGATCAGCCCCTCGAGGGCGTCGATCATGGCTGGGAAGCTGACACGTAATCGGAACTTGAACGAACTAGACTTGGTCTATAGACTGGTCTTTTGGAGCACACGATGCACACGGAAATCGGTTCCTACGAAGCCAAGACGCGACTGCCCGAGCTGCTCCGCGAGGTCCGCAAGGGCAAGTCGTTCACCATCACGAATCGAGGCGAGCCCGTTGCCGAGTTGGTGCCCATCGGCAAATCCGCCGACGTCGACGCCGCACGCGCCGCGAGGGACATGGAGGCTTTCATGCGCTCGCACCGTATCCGCGGAGTCGACATCAAGGCACTCATCGACTACGGCCGCCCGTGACCTTGGTGCTCGACAATTCCGTCACCATGCGATGGTGCTTTGGTGACGGTTCACCCGAAGATCTGGACTACGCCGCGGCCGTGAGCCGGCAGTTGCAAACCGATACCGCACTGGTTCCGGCCATCTGGGCACTCGAGGTCGTGAACGTCGTGACGCGGGCAGAGTCTCTTGGTCAGCTCGAGGCGGATACGTCCGGCGCATTTCTCGCAGTGCTGCGAGACATGCGCATCGTGGCTGATCCGGATACAGGCCGCTACGCATTCAACGCGACGATGGATCTTGCGCGACGCCACCAGCTGTCCGCGTACGATGCCGCATACCTGGAGCTGGCACAGCGCAAGCAAATACCGCTGGCAACGCTCGATACCGACTTGCGCAAGGCCGCCTCAACCGCGGGTGTCAGCCTGTTCTGAACGGACGTCCATGCAAGACGACGTAAAGCAACCGTTCCTGATCTTCGGCTCGCCGTTGATCGAGCAAGCGGAAATCGACGAAGTCGTCGTGTGCATGGAGTCGGCGTGGCTTGGTACCGGGCCGCGTGTCGCGCAGTTCGAGCGCGATTTCGCGGCGTACCAGGGCCTTGGGGAATCGCAGGTCGCGGCGGTCAATTCCTGCACTGCGGCGCTGCACGTCAGCATGATCGCGGCGGCGCTGGAACCCGGCAGCGAGGTGATCACGACGCCGATGACGTTCTGCGCGTCGGTCAACGCGATCATCCACGCCGGGTTGACGCCGGTGTTGGCCGACGTCGATCCAGCGACGCAGAACCTCGACCCCGCCGCGATCGAAGCCGCGATCACGCCGCGCACCCGCGCGATCCTGCCGGTGCATTTCGCGGGCCGCGCGTGCGAGATGGACGCGATGATGGCGATCGCGCGCGAGCACGACCTGCAAGTGATCGAGGATTGCGCGCACGCGATCGAGACCACGTACCACGGGCGCAAGGCGGGCACGTTCGGCGACTTCGGCTGCTTCAGTTTCTACGCGACCAAGAACGTCGTGACCGGCGAAGGCGGCATGATCACCGGGCGCGACGAGGCGCGCATCGCGCGTGCGAAGGTGCTGGCGCTGCACGGGATGAGCAAGGATGCGTGGCACCGGTTCGGCGATGAAGGCTACAAGCACTACCAAGTGATCGAAGCGGGCTTCAAGTACAACATGATGGATTTGCAGGCCGCGATCGGCATCCATCAGCTCGCGCGCGTCGAGCGCAACTGGAAGCGCCGCGAAGCGGTGTGGAAGCGATACATGGAGGCATTCGCCAACCTGCCGATCGGACTTCCGGCGCCGCCCGCGCCCGACACGAAGCACGCGTACCACCTCTTCACGATCATGGTCGACGAGGCGCGCTGCGGCACCTCCCGCGACGCGTTCCTCGATGCCATGAACCAGCGTCGCATTGGCACCGGCGTGCACTACCTCGCCGTGCCCGAACACCCGTACTACCAGCAGCGCTACGGCTGGAAACCCGAGCAGTGGCCGAACGCCACCCGCATCGGCCGCCAGACCGTGAGCCTGCCGCTGTCACCCAAGCTCACCGACGTGGACGTCGAGCGGGTGATCGCAGCGGTGCACGAATTGGTCGGCCGCTGATGGTCGCGCGCACGCGCGCTTCTACCGAACGCCGATTTTGTAGGAGCCGGCGTGCAGGCGACCACAGCTCGCATCGCCGCAACCCGCCGATCGTGACGCACGCCCCCTCACACCAGCGCTGCGCGCTCTGCCTGCGGACGCCTCTCCCCCAACGATGGAGCCGTTGGGGGAGAGGGGGAGTTGGTGTCGGGCGGGATGTTCTTCGGGCACGTTATAGCGAAGGCGAAATCCCCAGCTTCGATCAACGTTTTTCTATGGGGGGGTACGCGCGATCTTCCGGCCCGGTGTAGTTCGCCGACGGCCGGATGATCTTGCCGTCCTGGCGCTGCTCGATCACGTGCGCGGACCAGCCCGAAGTACGCGAAATCACGAACAGCGGCGTGAACATCGGCGTCGGCACGCCCAGCATGTGATACACGCTGGCCGAGTACCAGTCGAGGTTCGGGAACATCTTCTTCAATTCCATCATCACGTTTTCGATACGCTCGGACACCTCGAACGGGCGCGGATTGGCGGCGTCCGCGCAGAGCTTGCGCGAGATGTCCTTGATGATGGCACTGCGCGGATCGACGATCGTGTACACCGGGTGCCCGAACCCGATCACGATTTCCTTCGCCGCGACGCGCTTCCTGATGTCGGCATCGGCCTCGTCGGCGGTGCGGTAACGAGAGATGATCGCCATCGCCGCTTCGTTGGCGCCACCGTGCTTGGGCCCGCGCAGCGCCCCGATCGCGCCGGTGATCGCGGAGTAGAAATCGCTACCGGTGCCGGCGATCACGCGCGCCGCGAAGGTCGACGCATTGAACTCGTGCTCGGCGTACAGCACCAGCGACTTGTCCAGCGCGTTCGCGTGCAGGTCGCTCGGCGGCTTGCCGTGCAACAGGTGCAGGAAGTGCGACGCGACGGTTGCATCGTCGGTCTCGACCTCGATGCGACGCGCGTTGTGGCTGAAGTGGTACCAGTACAGCAGCATCGAGCCGAAGCTCGCCATCAAGCGGTCGGCGATGTCGCGCGCGCCGGTGACGTTGTGGTCGTGCGCTTCCGGCAGCGCCGTGCCAAGCACGGAACAACCCGTGCGCATCACGTCCATCGGATGCGTCGATGCGGGCAGCAGCTCCAGCGCAGCCTTCACCGACGGCGGCAATCCGCGAAGGCGCTGCAGCTTGGCGCGATAGGTGTTGAGTTCCGCCCACGTCGGCAGGTGCTCGTGCACCAGCAGGTGCGCGACTTCCTCGAACGTCGCCTTCGTCGCAAGATCACTGATCTCATAGCCGCGATAGTGCAGGTCGTTGCCGCTGCGGCCCACCGTGCACAGCGCGGTATTGCCCGCGGCGACCCCGGAAAGCGCCACTGATTTCTTGGCCTTGGGAAGAACTTGTGCGTTGTCACTCATGGTGCTCTCCTTGAACTCGAATCGTCCGCCCGGCCGGTGCGCTGCCGAGCGTCGGCCGAATCAGCGGTGGAACTGTTGCGAATACGGCACGTTCGGGCAATGGGAAATCGCGCGCGGCCGCAACGCGGAAACATCCGCCCCATAAAGTACCATCCAGTCCTCGCCTAGTGTGGACGAGTAGCAGATCCGCGCGACGACATGGAACCGCGCCCAGTCGTCCTGGAACTTGTCGAAGGTCGCGGCGTCCGGGAAGGCGATCCAGTCGAACCGGGCACCCGCGGCAAGCACATTCTGATTCAGGAAGTTCGATCCGGAAGTTGCGCCCTTGAAATCCATGGCCCGGAACAACCCCGTCCAGTCGTTCACCGGCTTGCCTGCAGCCAACACCTGCACGCTGCGCACGATGACTGGGCCTACCCCGGGATTGCTGATGACGAATCCATGTTATCCGTAGGCATTCGCGACGCCCATCTGCAGATACGGCCACACCTGCGCGCGCACCTGCTGGCGCTGGATGTAAGCCGTGTAGCCCGCAACGATCAGGGCCAGCAAACCGACCAGCGACGCGATGATCGCGGCCATGGCGTCCCAGCGGATGCCGCGTTTCGTCGCCGCACCGCGTGGATCGTCATGGTTTCGCGAGGGCTCAGACATCAGACCGTGAACTCGCTTGTCCGCGCAGGTGCCGTTCGGCGGCGAGCAACTCAGCACCTCAAAACAGGATGGTCATTCCGGGGCGGCCTGCGGCTTTATCGCAGGCCGAACCCGGAATCCAGTGTTGCAGCGAAGCAAGAGCTGGATTCCGCGTTCCATCGCCGAT
>JBOHYX010000209.1:0-4853 GCA_050738115.1 Rhodanobacteraceae bacterium | reverse complement strand
CGCCGACCGGGGCCGGGTGCTCGATGTAATAAGTTGCCGCCTTCAGGTCGATCTCGAGTCCCGTGTCCTTGCACGTTGCAAGCTCCGACGGGATGTTGGGCTGCTGCAGGTAGCCGTAGTGCAGCACGACCCGAAAGAAACCGTCCTCGAGATCACTGAATTCCATGCGTTCCTCGCGCGTGGTGCGCGGCACGTCTTCGCTCAGCACCGTCAGCAGGACCACTTGTTCCTGCAGGGCGTGATTGCGCTCGATGTGGTGCGTGAGCGAAGGTGGCGTCTGCTGGAGGCGCAGGGTCAGGAAGATCGCGCTGCCGGGTACGCGCGCGACCTGCTTGCGTTGGAGGTCCTGGACCACCTCCGCGACCGTCTTCGCGTCCCGGTCCTTCCGGCGTGCCAGCAGTTCGCCGCCGCGGCGCCAGCTCGACATCACGGTGAAGAACACCACACCCACCGCCACCGGAAACCATCCGCCGTGCGGAATCCGGAGCAGGTTGGAACCGAAGAAGGCGAGGTCCACGGTCAGGAACACCCCGAGCAACGGCAACACAGCCCACCACCGCCAGTGGGCCCGTTCACGCGCCACGAAGAACGCCAGCACGGTGGTGACGACCATGGCGCTGCTGACGCTGATGCCGTAGGTGCTGGCCAGTGCATCGGAACTCCGGAACAGCACTACGAGGATGATCGCTGCGATCATCAGCACCCAGTTCATCGTCGGCACGTACACTTGGCCCGAGGTTTCTTCGGAAGTCTGCACCACCTTCGAGCGCGGCAGCATGCCGAGCCGACCCGCTTGGCGCGTCATCGAGAACGCGCCCGAGATTGCCGCCTGCGATGCGATGATCGTGGCCAGCGTGGCCAGCACCACCACCGGATACAGCAGCGCGTGGGGCACCAGGAAATAGAACGGTTGCGTGCCCGCCTTCGGGTCCGCGAGCAGCGCCGCGCCTTGTCCGAAGTAGTTGAGCAGCAGCGCCGGCAACACGAAGAAGAACCACATCCGGCGGATCGTCTTGCGCCCGAAGTGCCCGATGTCGGCGTACAGCGCTTCGGCGCCGGTTGTGACCAGGAACACGGCAAACAGGATCAGGAACCCGGTCGCGCCGTTGACGCGGAAAAACGCGACGGCGCGCAGTGGGTTCACGGCGCGGATCACCTGAGGTTCCTTGAGGATGCCGTATACCCCGAGCGCCGCGATGGCAAGGAACCACAGGACCATGATCGGTCCGAAGGCCGAGCCCACCCGTGCAGTGCCGAAGCGCTGCACGGCATACAGCAGCACGATGATCACCAACGTCACCGGGATCACCAGGTGCCCCATGTGTGGCGAGGCGATCTTCAGGCCTTCGACCGCGCTCAGGATCGAGATGGCCGGGGTGATCATGACCCCCGCGTACAGCATCGATGCCCCCGCCAACCCCAGCAGCACCAACAGGAGCCGTGTGCGCTTCTCAAGGTTCCGCCATGGGTTGAGCAGCGCGATCAGCGCGAAGGTGCCGCCTTCGCCGCGGTTGTCGGCGCGCAGCACGAAGGTCATGTACTTCAGCGATACGACGATGACCAGCGTCCAGAACACCAGTGACAGGATGCCGAGGATGTTCACGCGGCTTGGCGCGAGCAACTGGTTGCCGCCGGTGAATACAGTGTGCAGCGAGTAGATCGCGCTGGTGCCGAGATCGCCGTAGACGATGCCGAGCGCTGCCAGCGCCACCAGCAGCCGCTGGCCCAAGCCTTCACGCGCGGCCTTGTCCTCGACCGATTCGCCGCGTTTGCGATTACGACGGGTTTCGGAGCGAACCTCGGAGGGCTCGCTCATGGCCGTATGCCCGCGTTCAACCGAGCCGAAATGGCCAGCGTCGTCCCGCGGTCCTTCGCTTTGGCTCGCATCCGGCAAGCCTAACGCGACGCTGTCGCGTTCACGTCAACGTGGTATCGGCGGCTACGGACCCTTTCCGGGTGCGGCCGGCTGCTCCGGCTCCAGGCCGCGGTCCTGCTTCATCGCGTCGATGTTGGGCGCGCGGCCGCGCCACGCCTTGTACAGCTCCGTGAGATTCTCGGTGTTGCCGCGCGAGAGGATCATCCGGCGGAAACGGTCGCCGTTGGCGCGGGTGAGGCCGCCGTGTTCGCCGAACCACGCGTACGCATCGTCGGCCAGCATCTGGGTCCACATGTAGGCGTAATAGCCGGCCGCGTAGCCGTTGCCCCAGATGTGCAGGAAGTACGTCGAGCGGTAGCGGGGCGGCACATAGGGCACCAGGATGTGGTCCCTTTCGAGCGCGTCGTGTTCGAACGTGGCGACTTCATTGGTCTGCACCTTCGGTGCACTGGCAGGCCGGGTGTGCCAGGCCATGTCGAGCAACGCTGCTTCCAGAAGCTCGGTCATGTCGTAGCCCTTGTTGAAGAGGCGCGACTTCTGCAGTTTGGCGACGAGTTCCTTCGGCATCGGTTGGCCGGTCTTCCAGTTCTTCGCGTAATGGTTGAACACCTCGGGGTACGTCGCCCAGTGTTCGTTGAACTGCGAGGGAAATTCGACCCAGTCGCGCGGGGTGTCGGTGCCCGAGAGGCTCGGATACTTCGTGTCGGCGAAGAACGCGTTCAGCGCGTGGCCGAATTCGTGGAACATCGTGATCACGTCGTCCATCGACAGCAGCGCCGGCTGGCCCGGCGCCGGCTTGGTGAAGTTGCAGATGTTGTAGATCACGGGCGACTGGTCGAGCAGCGTGTTGGGATGCACGAGGTCGCTCATCCACGCCCCACCGGCCTTGCTGTCACGCCTGAAGTAGTCGCCGTAGAACAGGCCCAGCGGCTTGCCGTTGGCGTCGTACACCTCGTACACCAGCACGTCGGGGTTCCAGGTCGGAATGTCCCTGCGCTGCTTGAAGGTGACGCCGTAGAGCTTTTCCGCCGCGTAGAACACGCCGTTCACCAGCACGTTCTTCAATTCGAAATACGGCTTCACTTCCGATTCGTCGATGTCGTATTTCGACTTCTGCACCTGCTGGCCGTAGTACTCCCAGTCCCACGGCTCGAGCTTGAACGACGCCTCGTCGAGCGCCTTCTGGTCCTTGTCGATCATCTGCTGGCGGGCAGCGGCCTCGACCACAGCGCGCGCCTTCGCGGGCGGCACCAGCGCGTCGAGGAAGTTCATGACCGTCGCCGGCGTCCTGGCCATCTGGTCGACGAGCTTCCACGCCGCGAAGTCGGGGTAGCCGAGGAGCTTGGCCTTCTGCGCGCGCAGGTACGCGATCCGGGTGATGATGCCGCGGGTGTCGTCGGGGCCGTGGTTGGCGCGGTTGATCGAGTGGTCGTAGAGCTGCTCGCGGATCTCGCGGTTCTTGAGGAAGGCGAGGTCGGGCTGCTGGGTGGTGTTCTGCAGCGGGATCACCCACTTGCCGTCGAGACCCCGCGCCTTGGCGGCTTCCGCGGCGGCTTCGATCTGCGCCGGCGACAGGCCAGCGAGGTCGGCCTTGTCGGCCACCACCAGCGCGCCGTCCTTCGCGGCGGCGATCAGCTTGTTGGCGAACCGGGTGGTCAACGTCGAAATCTGCTCGTTGTAGTGCTTGAGCGTCGTCTTGTCGGCGGGCGACAGCTTGGCGCCGTTGAGGACGAACTGCTGGTACTCGACGGTGAGCAGCCGCATCGATTCGGGGTCGAGTTTCAGCGATGCGCGCTGGTCGTAGACCTTCTAGACGCGGTCGTACAGCTTCTGGTCGAGGAAGATCGCGTCCTGGTGCGCGGCGAGCTTGGGGGCTTCCTCTTCGGAAATCTTCTGCAGGACCGGGGTGGTGTCGGCGCCTGTGTACAGCTCGAACACGTTCATGACGCGGGTCAGCATCCGACCGGTGCGCTCCATCGCGACCAGCGTGTTGTCGAAGGTCGGCGGCGCCGGGTCGTTGGCGATCTTGTCGATCTCCGCCATCTGCTGGCGCATGCCCACTTCGATCGCGGGCACGTAGTCCGAGGCCTTGATCTTCGCGAAGTCGGGCGCGCCGAACGGCAGTGTCGACGGTTTGAAGAATGGGTTGGATTCAATGTTTCCTGTCCCGCCGCTGCTGGCCGCCGAAGCCGGGGCGCTGCTGGGGCCGGCGTTACCGGCCGCCAGCGCACCCGTCGACACGGCGTTGCTGGCGGACGTGGTGCCCGTGGCGGGCGTGGTGCTGGCGGGAGGCACGGCGCCCGCAGAGGCCGCGCCTGCCGCGACGGCGTTGCTGGCCGCCGTGGCACTGCCGGTCGCCGATGCGGGTGGTACCGAGGCAGGTGGCGCCGATGCAGGTGGCGCGGATGCGGGTGGCGCGGCCTGCGCCGTCACCGTCGCGGCGCCGCCAACGATGGCGCAACAGGCAAACGCGAGCGCCCGGGGACGGAAACCTTGCATGGGATGGGTCCTTCCACAAAGAATCGAAGGTCAGGCAGCCGCGACGTCCTGCAACTGCCAATGGGGGCCGACCAGGATGAACAGCCGATGGCGCAGCACGAAATGGGTCAGGGTGGTGACGACTTCGATCGCGGTATGCAGGTCCTCGACACGTGCGGTGACCGTTGCAGCGGGGTCCACCGGCGCCAGTGACGGATCGACCTCGTCCGGGTCCGGCTGCTTGGCCTTCCAGCGATCGAACAGGATCGGCTGGCGCAGGGCATCCTGCAGCGCATTGGCCAAGCTCTGCGGGGACGATCCGTGGAACGAGAGATCGGGATCGGGACCGCGCGCGGCCGCAAGATCGTGAATCGTCAGGTAGTACCGTTGGGCTTGGCTCAAGGTCGGGCTCCGGGGACGGTGGAACAGTCAATTGCCCATGATGCCTTGATTAAGGTCAAGGTGCCATTGTGACCGCTTCTTTCAATAAACTGTCGCG
>JBOHYX010000208.1:0-4929 GCA_050738115.1 Rhodanobacteraceae bacterium | reverse complement strand
ATCCGGAGCACCCCGAACTTTGCGGGCGCTGCGTCGAGAACGTCGCGGCGTTCGAGGGCCACGGCGCGGGCGAGACGCGGCGGTATTTCTAGGCCGCGCGGCCACCTGTCAAGGCGGCAACACCCCAGCACGCGTCATCGCGGGTAACCTTGCGCGGGTATCGGTCGGATCCGGAGCATTCGTGATGCGACTTGCACTGCGTTGCGTGGTGGCTCTGCTGTTGTGCGTGTTTGCCGCAGTGGCGGCTGCCGGCCCGGTGTCGTTCGCGGATCTCGCACGCCATCCGCAATACCGGATGGTGAAGATTTCCCCTGACGGTACCCACATCGCGGCGACTTCGGTGCTCACGGACGGCCATATGGTGCTGACGCTGCTCGACCTCGCCACGCACAAGGGTGTGAACGTCGTGCCGCGGGAAGGCGACGACGTACTCGATTTCTGGTGGGTGTCGCCGAAGTACGTGGTCTACAGCGTGGCCGAGCACCTCGGCGGCCTGGATTTGCCGGTCGCGACCGGCGAGTTGTACAGCGTCGAGGCGGACGGAGGCAGTCCGACGATGCTGTACGGCTACCGGATGCCGACCGAGCAGGCCGGCATCCGACACACCCGTCCGGAGGACGGCAGCGCCACGTTCCTGTCCCGCATCAAGGGCGATCCCGACCACATGCTCATCGTGGTCTCCGATTGGTCGGCGACGGGCTCGCTGGGCGCGCTGACCCAGGTCGATCGACTGAACGTGGCCGACGGTCAGATCCAGCGCGTCAGTAGCGCGCCGGTGCGCGAGGCTTCGTTCCTGGCGGACCATGACGGTCACGTGCGCTTCGCGGTGTCGCAGACGATGCAGGGCGGCGCCGCGCTCGTGTACATGCGTCGCGCCGACGGTGGTCCGTTGCAACTGCTGAAACATGCCAGCGCCGAACGCGAATTTCCGATCGTGTTCAGCGCCGACGACAAGTTCGTGTGGTTCACCTGTCCCGCCAGACCACGCGGTTTCGGCATCTGCAAGTTCGATCCCGCGACCCACGCCATGACGCAGGTGTGGAGCAATTCCAGCGTCGAGGCACGGTCGCTGGCACAAGGCCTGGCGCGGGATTCCGTGATCGGGGTCGAGTTCACCGATGGGCTTCCGGCCATTTCCGTGTTCGACGACTCGGCGCCGGGCGTCAAGGCGCTGGCGGAATTGATGAAGCGGTATCCGGGCGAGGACGTACACTTCGTCTCGGGGACCGCCGACGGCAGCAAGGCCATCGCGTTCGTCGCGGCCGACGTCGACCCTGGGACGTTCTTCCTGTACGACCGTGCGGCGAACAGGTTCACGCCGTTGCTGCAGCGGGCGCCATGGATCGACCCCAACCGGCTCGGCCGCGAGGTCCCGTTCACGTTCAAGACGCGTGACGGCCGGTCCGAGCAGGGCTACATCACGTGTCCGCCCGGCGAGGCGCGCGGGAAGAACCTGCCCATGGTGGTGTTCGTGCACGGCGGCCCCTACGGCATCCGCGACTGGTGGACCTACAACGCCTACGTGCAGGCGATGGCGACGCGCGGCTATGCGGTGCTGCAGGTGAACTACCGCGGCTCCGGTGGGTACGGCTTCGCGTTCGTAAAGGCCGGCTGGAAACAGTGGGGTGGCACCATGCAGGACGACGTCACCGATGCGACGCGCTGGGCGATCCAGCAGGGCATCGCCGACCCTAAGCGCATCTGCATCTACGGCGGCAGCTACGGGGGTTATGCGGCGCTCGAAGGCGCGGTGAAAGTGCCGGATCTCTACAAGTGTGCAATCGGTTACGCCGGTATTTACAACCTGCGCCTGATGTATACCCGTGGTGACGCTCCGCAGACGCTCTATGGCAAGGACTACCTGAAGCGCGTGCTCGGCACCGACATGACCGTGCTGGCACAGCATTCGCCGATCTACCAGTTGGACAACCTCAAGGCGAAGGTGATGCTGATCGTGGGCGGCCGCGATACCCGCGTGCCGCCGGTGCAGGGCATGGAAATGCACATGGCGTTGCTCAAGCGGAAGATTCCGGTCGTGTGGCTGTACAAGCCCGACGAGTGGCACGGCTTCTACAACGAGAAGGACGTCGCCGAATTGTTCGAAAGAGTGGACGCGTTCCTTGCCGCGAACATCGGGCCTGGCGCCATGGCGAGCGCCACGTCGCATTGAAAGTCAGGCCATGGATGGCCGTTCTGGTGGTTGACGCGTTGGGTTGGCGACCATCGCATCGAAGTCGATCGGAGTCGCGATCATGGACGATCGCACGAAATCGGCGAATGCCAGCTTGGCGGCGAGTCCTTGCGAGCGTTCGACCCACGCTGGCAGGAATCGGGGCGGCGCGACGGTTCCGTCGGCGAAGCACGGCCCGAGCGCGATCGCGTCATCCAGCGCGAGCTTGCCCGCGAACAGGTGTTGCATCAGGTCCAGGCGCCGGCGCTTGAACGCCCAGCGGAAGAACGTGTGCACGGTCAGGAGGCCGGCGAGATACACGTTGTCCTTGGTGAACGCGGCGCCACCCGTGACCGGCGCGCCGCGGTACACGCGCTGGGTCGAATGAAAGCTGTCGGTGATGCTCTGGCCGTGGCCGCGGAACCAGCGATACACCTCGATGAAGTCCGCGCCCTTCAGCGCCATGTCGATCGCCAGGATTCGCAGGCTGATCCGCTGCAGGCGCGCGAGGTCGATCGAACCCGACATCAGTTCGGCGAACACCGCGAGGCCTTCCTGGGTCGCGGTCGCGCGCGGCGCGGTGCGCGCCAACGACTTCAGCACCGGTTGCGCGCGGCCGTTGCGCGCCGTGAGCGTGTGCACGAACGCCTCGTGCGCCAGCAGTTGCGAACGGTCGTACTCGGAAAAGCACGTTGCGCCGCGCAGGCGGATGCGGGTGGCGCCCGCGGCCGCCTTGGCGGTGAGCTCCGGGTCGATCGCGACGCGCACGCGGCCCATCCCGAAGCGCGCGTCGACCTCGGCCTGCACCTCGGCGCGCAACACCTCGGCCGGGATGCAGTACTCGGCTTCGGCCAGCGCCTGGCCGTCGCCCAGCTCCTCGGCGATCGCGAGAAACCAGCGCGCCGCGTCGAGGTTGGTCTGGCCGCCGCCCGGCAGCGGGTCGTTCGGCTTGCCGTAAAGCTCGATCGAGGGTGCGGTGGTGCCGGCGGTGCCGACCGCTTCCAGCATGCGCGCGGCGATGGCCCACGATGCCGCGCTGCGTGCGAGCCAGGCGCCGAGCGGGTGCGAAGCGTCCGCCGCGGCTGCGATCATGGCGAGCTCGGCGCGTTGCGGGGAGAAATCCGGCGCCACGTAGTCGAATCGGGGCAGCGTTTCGTGGCCCCGCTCTAGGTCGGCGAGGAACTGCCGTTCGACCGCGGCGGGCCACGCCACGGTAGCGAGCACGCGGATGCCGCGCACCGCCTTCACCAGCCGCCGGTCGAGGTCGGCGAAGTGCTGCACGCTGGCGTCGGGCACGGCGTCGTCCATCGCGTGCGGCGGCTACTCGCCCTCCTGCCAGTCGTGGCGGCGTTGCGGGCGGACGGGTTCGTGGCGGCCACGCAGGCGATCCTCGAAACGCGCCGCCTGTTCCTCGCGCTGGCCGCGCAGTTTCAGGTAATGCTGCCAGCGGTCGCGATCGAGTTCGCCCTCCTCCAGCGCCGCGCGAACCGCGCAGCCGGGCTCGCTGCCGTGGCTGCAGTCGGCGAACCGGCAGCGTTCGGTGAGCGCGTCGATGTCGGCAAACAGGTCGAGATCCTCATCGCCGGTCAGCTTCAGTTCGCGCATGCCCGGCGTGTCGATGAGGCACGCGCCACCGGGCAGCGGCAGCAGCGTCCGGTGCGTGGTGGTATGGCGGCCGCGATCGTCGTTGGCGCGGGTCGCATGGGTCGGCATCCGCGCCTCACCGAGCAGCGTGTTGGTCAGGGTCGACTTGCCGGCGCCCGAAGAGCCGACCAGCGCCACCGTGGCGCCGGGTGCAAGGAACCCGGCCAGGGCCGCGACGTCGGCAGGATCCCTGGCGTTGACGGCGAGTATCGGGCTGCCCGCGGGCAGGCGCTCGCGCAGCACCGCCACGGCGACATCCGCGCCTTCGGCACCGACCACGTCGCGCTTGGTCAGCAGTGCGACGGCACGCGCACCCGAGCCCTCGATGAGCGCGAAATACCGTTCGATGCGCGCGGGGTTGAAATCGCCATCGAGGCCGGTCAACACGAACACGAAGTCGATATTGGTCGCGATGATCTGGCGCACGTAGCGTTCGCCCGCGGCGGCGCGCCTGAGGGTGCTGCGGCGTGGCAGCACGTCGACGATGTGCGGCGGTGCGCCGCTTTCGATCACGACGAAGTCGCCGACCGCGGGGCGCTCGCCCGGATCCAGGTTGCGCTTCAGGAACCGCGGCGCCGGCTGCGCGTTGCGTGCGCATTCGCCGTCGTGTACCTCGTAGCCCGCCCGATGCTGGGCGGACACGCGGCCGAGGAAATGGCCCGTCGCAAATTCGGGGAGTTCGCCGCGCCAACCGATGCGCTGCACGGTCGACGTTGACTGCGGAGGGGCGGATGTCATCGGGGGAGTCGCCGGACGGAAGGGACGAGGGTGTATGCGCGTGCCGGGATCGGCGCTAGCATGCCTGATCCGCTTGTCGTTTGCAGCATGCGGGATTCCGGCATTCAGGCGGGCGGCACCTTGCCGACATCCGTTGCGCAGTGCTGGCGTAGTTGCCGCGCGAACCGGTGCGCGCGGTTGGCCGTGATCGCCACGGACAGGCGCTTGACGCGGACACGGTGGTCCGGGCGCGACGGCGTCAACACGGTCACGCGCCCCGACCTCCACAACAGCCGCTTCGAGTGAGATGCCATGCCGCGCCGCTTCCTCGCACTGGGCGATTCCTACACGATTGGCGAAGGCGTGGCTGCCGCGGACCGCTGGCCGGTGCAATTGGC
>JBOHYX010000207.1:0-4932 GCA_050738115.1 Rhodanobacteraceae bacterium | reverse complement strand
CCCACGCGGCGCGTAAAGCGTGGTCGGCGGCGCCGCGCGAAAGCTGGCGGCCTCATCCAGCAGCCACTCGCGGAACGCGATAAATCCGGCGTGCTTGCGCGAGCGTTCCGGATAGACGAGGTAGTGCGCCTTGTTGGACTTCATCAACTCAGGGAACAGCGCGACAAGTTGCCCGGCTTCGATCAAGGGGCGCACCATGGTCACCCGTCCCAGCGCGACGCCCAAACCTTCCACGGCCGCACGCTGGACCGCTTCGTCATCGTTGAAGGAAGCCGCATAACGCTGGGGCGGCCGGCCGCCATACCGGGCAAACCACGCGGCCCACGGATCACCGTAATCCAGCAACGGCAGGTCGCCCACTTGATCGAGCCGTGGTTGCTTGCGCCCGGCCAGCAGTGACGGACCTGCAACCGGCGTCCGCCACTCCTCCAGCAGTGGTTCGACGGTCACGTCCGGCCAATGGCCGCTGCCATAGCGCAACGCGGCATCGAAGCGACCGTCGGCGAAATCCACCAACGCGATCGATGAGTCGAGATTCAATTCGACCCCGGGATACCGCGCGACAAATCGCGGCAGCCGCGGCAACAGCCAACTCGTCGTCATCGACGGCATCGCCGACAACGACAAGGCATTGTCGCAACGTGTGCACAGCGGCTTCAGCGCGTCTTCGATGGCCTCGAGGTGCGGCGCAACATTGTCGAGCAGCCGCTGGCCTTCGGCGGTCAGTTTCAGGCCGCGAGGTCCGCGCAGGAACAGCGCACAACCGATCCTCTCCTCGAGCGCGTGGACCTGATGGCTCAGTGCGCTCACCGTAAGGTGCAGGCGGCCCGCGGCGCGCGTGAGGTTCTGCGCGCGCGCGACCACAACGAAGGTCTGCAGTGAATTCAACGGGGTGCGACTCATGTTCGAATTCCTTCAACCCAGGATTGAAAAACCATCGCTTCCAGGCCACCGACTCGATCAGTATTGTCGTGCCTTTCAGGCATTCGACGCAACGCGTACGGAGGTCCCCCATGTTGAAGGAATTGGCAAACCTGTCGTATCAGATGCTGCAGTTGCACGGCCACGTCATCGACAGCCACGCATGCCATGCCGATGCCGGAGGAGGGCGCCGCATCCAGCCCGCGGAGCGGCGCGGGCACGAGCGGAGTGGCCCGGCGGTGGCGCGAGCCCGCGGCCACGACCGCCTCGTCGAACTCGTCGCGCTTGCGGTGATCTGGGGCAGCGCATGCCTGCTGCTGCTGGTGAGCGCCAGCGCGCTGTTCACCCCGTTCGAGATCTGAGGCCGCCCCGGCTGCGGGCAGCGCTTTCCCGCGTGAAGTCGGCCAAAGCTGCCGCGCGGTCGGAGGGCGCCGGCAAATCGGCCAAGGCGTGGCGGGTTACACTGGACGCATGACTTCGGCCCGCCGCTGCCTGCTGCCGTTCATGACCATCGGCGCGATCGCTGGGCTCG
Organism: Rhodanobacteraceae bacterium; assembly: GCA_050738115.1. GTDB lineage: Bacteria > Pseudomonadota > Gammaproteobacteria > Xanthomonadales > Rhodanobacteraceae > 66-474. Next base: position 3,479 of record JBOHYX010000207.1, on the reverse strand, counting down.
CCGCATGCTCGCAGCAGGGCCAGACGCCGCCCGCCGCACCGTCGGCGTCCGCGGAGGCCAGCGCCAACGCGGCCGCTGCCGAAACCGAGTTCAAGTCCTACCAGAACATGATCGCCCAGCACGCCGAGCAACTGGCGGCGCCGATCGGCAAGGAAATCCTTGCGAAGTATCCCGGCACCCCCGCCGCGGCCGAGGTGCAGAAAACCCTGCCGCAGGTCGAGGCGACCGCCAAGGCAAAAGCCGAACACGAACGGCTCGCGAACCTCTGGTATTACCAGACGGGGAACGTGGACGGCCTGCAGCACACCGCCAGCATCTATTCCAGCGAACCGTCCGGCGCCAACCGCGTGCGGCTGGTGCTGCGCCGACACGTGAAGTGGGGCCAAAGCGTGTACCTGTACGCGCCCGATGGCAGCAAGGGCTTCGTGTGCAAGGACCTCTGCAACGTCGCAATGACGTTCGATGGCAAGCGCAAAACCTGGAAGGCTTACCTGCCCAAGACCGGCGAACCCGCGATCTTCATCAAGGACGACCAGCGATTCATCAGCGCCATGCAGAAGGCCAACGTGATCGACATGGCCGTCACCCTGCGCGGCCAGGGCAAGGAAACCCTGAAGTTCGAAGTCGGCGGCTACGATCCGGCGAGGTTCACGCCGTTGCCGAAGAAGTAGTTTCGACCACTCCCGCGATTCCGGAAACGTCCACTGCATCCGCGACGAGGATGCACTGCCCTGCGCACGGGTCGCAGCAGTGCGCGCGATGGGATGACTGGCGCCGACGCGAAGATCATGTTAGCTTAACGACGCCGTAACATTTTTACGGCGCAGCGTCTGGGGAGAAGCTGCGTGAATCCGCCGCGCGTGTCGAGGGCACGGACGGCGGACCACTGCAGGGGGCGCATCGGTACTCCCGGATCGCTGTCGAGCGTTCCACCACGTTCACCGGGGAGTATCTGCCATGTCACGTGTCCGATTGGCCGTCGCGGTCGCGGCGGCCCTATCCGTATCCATGTCCCTGCCTGCGCTGGCCCAGACCAGCCCGGACCAGGCCAGCCAACCCCAAACCCTGCAGAGCATCGAGGTCACCGGCACCCGCATCAAGAAGGCCGACGTCGCAACCCAGATTCCGGTCATCACCATCACCTCACAACAGATCCAGCAAACCGGCCTCGCCTCGATCGGCGACGTGCTGCAGCAGCTTTCGGTGAGTGGCTCGTCGATCAACACCAAATTCAACTCCGCGGGCAACTTCGGCTTCGCGCCGGACGGCTCGGGCGTCGGCTCGGGCGCGACCACCATTTCGCTGCGCAATCTGGGGCCGCAGCGCACCCTGATCCTGGTCGACGGCCTGCGCTGGGTGAACGGCTCGTCGGCGTCGGGCGTCGCCGACGCGGTCGACATGAACACGATCCCGGCCAGCATCGTCGAGCGCGTCGAGATCCTGCCCAACGGCGCGTCCTCGCTGTACGGCTCGGACGCGATCGCGGGCGTGATCAACATCATCACCAAGCAGTCGCAGAACGGCGCGGCCGCGCACGTCTATTACGGCGACTACCAGCAGGGCCGCGGCAGCGACGGCCAGACGTACTCCGGCGACCTGTCGTTCGGCGGCCACGGCGACCGCTACACGTTCTTCGTCGACGTGAGCCACTACGAGCAGAAGCAGATCAGCTCGTCCGACTGGGCGCGCTCCAGCGTGTGCGTGCCCGGCACCGGTCTCGCCAACTGTTCCTCGGCAACCCCGTTCACGCGCACGTTGTTCGACGCGCCGAACGGCAACACCTTCGGCGGCCTGTGCCCGGACGGTTTCTGCGACGTGAGCGCCAGCGAAGTGGCCGGCCCGGGCGGGGTGCTCAAGTTCCCGCAGGATTTCCACCAGTTCGGCACCGCCGACCGTTACAACTTCGCGCCGTACAACCTGCTGCTGACGCCGTCCAAGCGCACCGGTTTCTTCGCCAACATCCAGTACAAGGTCACCGACGACGTCAACTGGTACCTGCGCGGCACCTACAACACCCGCAAGTCGGTCAACCAGGCCGCGCCCGAGCCGATCTTCCTCGGCCAGGCGTTCTGCATGATGATCGATCGCTGCTTCACGACCGGCGTCGACGCGAGCAATCCGTACAACCCGTTCGGCTTCACCCTGAGCGCCAGCAGCCCCGACATGGGCATCGGCCGCCGGCCGGTCGAAGGCGGGCCGCGCATCTTCACGCAGAACGTCAACACGCGCTACTTCGCCACGGGACTCGATGGCCAGTTCGGAATCGGTGACCGCAACTTCAACTGGGACATCAACTTCATCCGCTCCGACAACAACGCGACGCAGGACGTCACCGGCACCTACAACAGCGCCCACATCCAGGAGGCGCTCGGCCCGATTTCGATCTGCGACGCGGACCCGACTTGCGTGCCCCTCAACCTGTTCGGCGGTCCCGGCACGATCACGCCGGACATGCTGAAGTACATCCTGTACCACGAGCACGACACCAGCCATCAGGCCATGGGCGTGTGGTCGGCCGACATCTCCGGCGACCTGATCAAGCTGCCCGCGGGGTGGCTGGACTTCGCGACCGGCTACCAGCACCAGAGCCTTTCCGGCAACTACCAGCCCGACGCGGTGGTGGTGGCGGGCGACTCCAACGGCGTGCCGTCCTCGCCGACCGCCGGCGGCTACGACGTCAACTCTTACTACGTCGAGCTCAACGTGCCGCTGCTGGCCGACGCACCGTTCGCCAAGGCGTTGAACGTCGACCTGTCCTCGCGACTGTCGGACTACTCGACCTTCGGCACCACCACTGACAGCGCCGTCGGCATCCGCTGGCAGGTGGTCGAGGACCTGACCCTGCGCGGCGACTGGGGCCAGGGTTTCCGCGCACCGTCGATCGGTGAGTTGTTCGGGACGGCCTCGCGCTTCGATGCGACGCTGGTCGATCCGTGCAATTTCAACAGCCCGATCAACAGCCCGCAGATCCGGGCCAACTGCATGGCGCTGGGGGTGGCGAATCCGGCCACGTTCGAGCAGTCCAATACCCAGATCTCGGTGATCACCGGCGGCAACCAGAATCTGCAGCCGGAGCGCTCGCGCAACATCGCACTGGGCGGGGTGTACAGCCCCTCGTGGGCGGTGGGTACGGCGTGGTCGCAGAAGCTCGACTTCGACCTGACCTACTACTGGATCAACGTCAAGAACGCGATCCAGGCGCCCGATGCGCAGACCCTGCTGAACCGCTGCGCGGAGACGCTGGCGCCCGAGTTCTGCTCCGGGCAGATGCGTACGGCCGCCGGCCAGGTCGCCGCGTTCAACGACCAGCTCGAGAATCTGGGCGAGATCTTCACCAACGGCTTCGACATCGGCATCAACTGGGTCGGCAACCAGACCGCGGTCGGCCTGTTCAATGCCAGTTGGCAGAGCACGTACGTCAAGCACTTCCGCACGGTCGACACCGGCACGGGCCTGCAGGAACCCGGCACCACCGGCAT
>JBOHYX010000206.1:0-4947 GCA_050738115.1 Rhodanobacteraceae bacterium | reverse complement strand
TTCCGCTCGGAGCAGGGCGAAGTCGAGAGTTGCACAAGCCTGCGCAAGCAAAGTGGCTGTCCGACGACTACGTGAAATTAATCCCCTTTGCGCAGTGGCGCATCGAGCAGACGGGCCACGGGGTGCTCGCGTTCATCACCAACCATGGGTATCTCGACAATCCGACCTTCATGGACATGCGCGAATCGTTGCTGAAAAGCTTCGACACGATCTGGCTGTACGACCTGCACGGCAACGGCAAGAAGAAGGAAAAGGCGCCGGGCGGCGGCAAGGACGAGAACGTGTTCGACATCCAGCAGGGTGTCGCGATCGGGATTTTCGTGAAGCATGCTCCGCTTTCCTCTGCGGCCGGGAAGGCGGCGGACGAAACCACCGGCCAGCAACCAACCCGTGGTCATTCCGGGGCCGCGCGTAGCGCGGAACCCGGAATCCATCGTCCTTCGGAGCAAGAGCTGGATTCCGGATCGCCGCTGCGCGGCGTCCGGAATGACGAGCAAGAAAAGGGCGTTGCGCTTGCCCGTGTCTTCCACGCCGACCTGTACGGCACGCGCGTCGTCAAGTACGCGACGCTGGATGCGGAGTCGGTTGCCACGAGTGCGTGGACGGAACTCGCTCCTGCCGCGCCCACGTATCTGTTGGTTCCGCAGGATGCTGATCTGCTGGCCGAATACGAGCGCGGCTGGTCGCTGCGCGAGGTGTTTGCGCCGAACGGCGATCCGGCACCCGGCATCGTGACGACGCACGATGAGTTTGCGATTTCATGGACGCGCGAGGAAGCGGCGCAGAAAGTGGAACGGCTGCTGGCGAAGCAGACGGAGGCGGAGGCCTGCGGCCTGTTCAAGCTGTGTTCCCAGGATCAGTGGCAGTACGCGCGCGCCAAGCGTGAACTCGCCGACGGCGCATGGCGCGAAAGGATCGTGCCGGTCCTGTATCGACCGTTTGACGTGCGTTGGACGGTGTACGACCGTAACGTTGCGGTGCACCGGCGCGAGCGGGCGTTCGACAACTTCGTTGGTCATGCGAACGTCGCGCTCGCGATGATGCGCCAGGCATCGGTCGACGGGGATTACTCGCACCTGTTTGCGATTGATCACGTTGCGGACAACCGTGCCATGTACAGCAACCGGGGGATCATGGCGGTCAGCCCGCTTTGGCTCTACCCGCGCGAGGCGAAGGATCTGCTCGACGCGGCGCCGCAGCAAAAGAAGCCCAACCTCGGACCGGAGTTCGTGGCCGCGCTGACCGCAGCAGTCGGCGCAACGCCGACGCCCGAGGACACCCCCGCGTACATCTACGCGATCCTGTACGCGCCGTCGTACCGCAGGCGCTATGCGGATTTCCTGAAGCGCGATTTCCCGCGCGTGCCGTTGACGACCGACCGCGCGCTGTTCGCGGCGCGGGTGGACATCGGGCGCAGCTGATCGCGCTGCACACCATGCAGACGCCGCTGCCGCGCATCACCGGCTTTCCGGTGGCGGGCAGCAACGAGGTGGTGAAGGTGCGGTTCACCGCTTTTTCCCCTCTCCCGGAGGGAGAGGGGAGCATCACGGTGATCGCGGTCGCGGAGGGGGAAGGGAAAGCCGGCCGCGTGTGGATCAACGACGCGCGGTATTTCGATGGCGTCCCGGAAGCCGTGTGGAACGTCCACATCGGCGGCTATCGGGTGGCCGAGAAATGGCCCAAGGACCGCAAGGGCCGCCAGCTTGCCTACGACGACGTCACGCACTACCAGAACGTGATCGCGGCGTTGTCGCGCACACTGGAACTGCAGGCGCGTCTTGACGCCATCGTCACGTCGACGGGCGGCTGGCCGCTTCGCTGAGCGCATTCCGATTGTGGCACGTGGCCGGACGTGCGAAAATTGATCATCCTGGATTGGACGGGCGGCATGCTCGCGAACTATTGGCCCATCTTGCTGTTCCTGGTCGTCGCGGGAGTCATCGGCATCGCGTTGATCGTGATCGGCTGGATCGCCGGGCCGCGGCGTCCGGACAGCGAGAAATCCTCGCCGTACGAATGCGGGTTCGAGGCGTTCGAGGCCACGCGCATGAAGTTCGACGTGCGCTACTACCTGATCGCGATCCTGTTCATCCTGTTCGATCTGGAAACCGCGTTCCTGTTTCCCTGGGCGACGGTGCTGACCAAGGTCGGCCTCGTGGCCCTGATCGAGATGTTCACGTTCCTGCTGCTGCTGGTGATCGGCTACGTCTACATCTGGAAGAAGGGCGCGCTGGAGTGGGACTGATCGCGTCGTCCCTGTTATGCGCGTCCATGCCCGCTTTGCCTGAGCCCGCCGTGTCCGGGCCCGCTTTGATCGAGCCGATTTGATTGAGCCGATGTGATTGAGGTGTTCTGATGGGTCTCTTGTCCGCCATCGACAAAACGATGCACAACCCGTTGCCGATCAGCAACGTCGACGACATCCTGCGGCCCGAGGCCGACAACCCGATCATGCACGACGGTTTCGGCGTCACCAGCTTGAACGCGCTGTTCAACTGGGCGCGCACCGGCTCGATGTGGCCAATGACCTTCGGCCTCGCGTGCTGCGCGGTGGAAATGATGCACGCGGGCGCGGCGCGACTCGACCTCGACCGCTACGGCGTGATCTTCCGGCCGTCGCCACGCCAGTCGGACGTGATGATCGTCGCCGGCACCCTGGTCAACAAGATGGCGCCGGCGCTGCGCAAGGTGTACGACCAGATGCCCGAGCCCAAGTGGGTCATCTCGATGGGCAGTTGCGCCAACGGCGGCGGCTATTACCACTATTCGTACGCGGTGGTGCGCGGCTGCGACCGCATCGTGCCGGTCGACGTGTACGTGCCGGGCTGCCCGCCGACCGCCGAGGCGCTGGTCTACGGCATCCTGCAGTTGCAGAAGAAGATCCGCCGCACCAACACCGTCATTGCGCGATGAGCACACTGACCCCCGCACAACTGGCCGATCGGGTGCGCGCGCACTTCGGCGAGCGGATCGACAACGTCACCGTGAGGCACGGGCAGGCGACGCTCGAGGTGGTGCCGGCGAACCTTGTGGCGGTGTGCACCGAGCTTCGCGATCACGCGGACTTCCGTTTCGCGCAGCTCAGTGACCTCTGCGGCGTCGATTTCCTGGGTTTCGGCGAAGGCGAAATCCCGACCTCCGACACCACGACGCACGAAGGCTTCGGGCGCGGCGTCACCGGCACCACCGCACCGGGCCGCTTCGATTGGGCCGGTCGCCAGCGGCACCCGCAGTTCCTGCGCCGGTTTGCGTCGGTGGCGCACCTGCTGTCGTTCGATTACAACCTCCGCCTGCGCGTGCGTTGCTTCGCGCCCGAGGACGAGTTGCCGGTATTGCCGACCCTCGTCGGCGTGTGGCCGGTGGTGAACTGGTTCGAGCGTGAGGCGTTCGACCTGTACGGCATCGTGTACCAGGGCCATCCCGACCTGCGCCGCATCCTGACCGACTACGGTTTCGTCGGACATCCGTTCCGCAAGGATTTCCCGCTGATCGGCAACGTCGAGGTGCGCTACGACCCCGAGGCCAAGCGCGTGGTGTACGAACCCGTGACCTCGGTGACGCCGCGCGTCACGGTCGCGCGCGTGGTGCGCGAGGACTCGCGCTGGATCACCGCGCGCGACGAGGCCGCCGACAACTGGAAGGACAACTGAGATGGCCGATGGAAGGACCCCCGAGGTCGCCGCGGACACTGGCGAAATCCGCAGCTACACCATGAATTTCGGCCCGCAGCATCCGGCCTCGCACGGCGTGCTGCGGCTGGTGCTGGAGATGGAAGGCGAGACGGTGATGCGGATCGACCCGCACATCGGGCTGCTGCACCGCGCGACCGAAAAGCTCGCCGAATCCAAGCCGTTCAACCATTCGATCGGCTACATGGACCGACTGGACTACGTGTCGATGATGTGCAACGAGCACGCCTACGTGCGCGCCATCGAGCAGTTGATCGGTATCGAGCCGCCCGAGCGCGCGCTGTGGATCCGCACGCTGTTCGACGAGGTCACGCGCATCCTCAATCATCTGATGTGGATCGGCTCCAACGCGCTCGACCTCGGCGCGATGGCGGTGTTCCTGTATGCGTTCCGCGAACGCGAGGAATTGATGGACGCGTACGAGTGCGTATCGGGCACGCGCATGCACGCGACGTACTACCGTCCCGGCGGCGTCTTCCGCGACCTGCCCCGCAAGATGATCAAGTACCACGAATCGCCGTGGCACAAGGGCAAGGACTTGGCGCGCATGAATGCGTGGCGCGAGGGTTCGCTGCTGGATTTCCTCGACGCGTTCTCCGCGGACTTCCCGCACAAGGTCGACGAGTACGAGGAACTCCTGACCGACAACCGCATCTGGAAACAGCGCACCGTCGACATCGGCATCGTCAGCGCCGACCGCGCCAAGGCGCTCGGGATGACCGGTCCGATGCTGCGCGCGTCCGGCGTCGAGTGGGATCTCCGCAAGAAGCAGCCGTACGCGAAATACGCCGACGTCGATTTCGAGATTCCGGTCGGCACGCGCGGTGACTGCTACGACCGCTATCTGGTGCGCGTGGCCGAAATGCGGCAATCCGCGCTGATCATCCGCCAGTGCGTCGACTGGCTGCGTCGGAATCCGGGCCCGGTGATCACCGACAACTACAAGGTCGCGCCGCCCACGCGCGAAGACATGAAGGAGTCGATGGAGGCCCTGATCCACTGGTTCAAGCTGTTCACCGAAGGCTTCAGCGTGCCGGCCGGCGAAACCTATGCCGCGGTCGAGGCGCCCAAGGGCGAATTCGGCTGCTACATGGTTTCCGACGGCGCCAACAAGCCGTTCCGCGTGCACCTGCGCGCACCGAGCTTCGCGCACCTGTCCTCGATCGACGAACTGACCCGTGGGCACATGATCCCGGACGTGGTGGCGATGATCGGCACCTACGACCTGGTGTTCGGGGAGGTGGATCGATGAAACCCA
>JBOHYX010000205.1:0-4947 GCA_050738115.1 Rhodanobacteraceae bacterium | reverse complement strand
ATGCGATGCGTGGAAAATCAGGAACCCTCAAGCGCGGCCGGAGTAGCTGGTGAGGTTCGCAGGATCGATCCCGACCAGCGCCACCGCCGCGCCCCAACGCTGCTCCAGCGCCGTATCGAACAGGATGCGATCGTCGGCCTGCACCGTGAGCCAGGCGTTCTCGCGCAGTTCGTATTCGAGCTGTCCCGCGCCCCAGCCGGCGTAACCCAGCGTCACCAGCGCGCGCTTCGGACCGTCGCCATCTGCCATCGCGGCGAGGATGTCGCGCGAGGTGGTGACGCTGAGCGCGTCGCTCACGTGATAACTCGAATCCCATTCGCGTCCGCTCGAGGTGTGCAGCACGAAACCGCGTTCCGGTTGCACGGGGCCACCCACCAGCACCGGCACGGCGGCGACTTCCGCGCGCTCGCAGGGCATGTGCATCTGCTGCAGCACGTCGCCCAGTTTGAAGTCCGACAGGCGATTGACCACGAGCCCCATCGCCCCTTCTTCGTTGTGCTGGCAGATGAAGGTGATGCCGCGTTCGAAGTTGGGATCGTTCATGGCGGGCATCGCGATCAGGAAGTGCCCGGCCAGCGAGTGCGGGTAGGATGGTGCGCTGGTGGACTTCCCGGGCCGGCGCGCCGATTTGCGCGCGGACGCGCGTCGTCGCGCCGGGACGTTGGGTTCGGCTGCGGGACCAGGCGAATCCGCCGATGCACCACGGTTGCGTGAAGGAGGCTTGCTCATGGCCCGATTGTAGGGCGCGGCGCGGAAGTTATTGTGAATCGGTGGCACGCGTCTTGAGCCGCGCGCCGGGCAGGAACTGCCACGTGCGGGTGATCACGAGTTCCGTGATGCGGTGGCCACCGGCGTCCTTGTCCGGCGGGATCGCGGGGAACGGCGCGGCGAGGTGCACGATCCGGATCGCCGCGTCGTCGAGCACGCGATGGCCGGAGCTTGCGTTGATCCGGACGCCGCGCACCTGGCCTTCGGTTCCCAGCGTGACGCTCAGCACCACGTTGCCGTGCAGGTGCCGGCGGCGCGCGGCGCTCGGATAGTTGAGGTTGCCGATCCGTTCGATGCGGCGAACCCACGCCACCTGGTAGGCCGCGTCGGCGGTGCTCCGGGTGTTCGCGGAAATGTATTTGCGACGCGGTCGGCGCGCGTAGGCTTCCTGCTCGTCGCGCACTTCCTGCGCGAGCCGGGCCATTTCGACTTGCTGCGGGACGGGAATGGGCGAGGCGCGCTCCGCGGAGTGCGGTTCGGCACGCGTGTTCTGTTGTCGGGCGACCGTGTCGTGCGTCCGGCCGGTGGTGGCAAGGATGTGCGGGCCGCTTTCGGCCTGCTCGGCGGGCGCGGCGGGTGTCAACGGCACCGGCGTGACGCCGGCCTGCGGCACCGGCAGCGGCCCGGAGAATGGCGCGCCGGGGCGGTGCGCCTTGTCGCTGTTGCCGCCGCCCGCGTTGTCGGCCTGTGCGAGATAGTCCGCTTTCGCGGGTTTCTCGGCGTTGGACGTGTTGATCAAGGTGACGTCCAGCGTCGGCACGCCGGGCTCGGGCTGCGCAAAATGGAAGCCGATTCCGAGAATCAGGATCGCGTGCAGCAGCAGCGAGAACAGCAGCGCGACGCTGAAGCGGCTGCGTTCGGGGTTGCCGGGTGCTGGCGCGGTGATGGCGTTCATGGATCGGGACTGGGGACCGGGGACTCGGGGCTCGGGATTCGGGATTCGGGATTCGGGATCAGGGATTCAGAAACAATGGTGCGGGTGCGGCGGCTGGACGTCGGAGATATGGATGTCGCACGTGCGCCGTCGGCTCATCTCTGGCTTGGCGGAAAGGAGGCGTGGAAGCAGCGTCAATCGGAATGCCCGCCGACTTTGCCAGCCCCGCGTCCCGAGTCCCGCGTCCCGAGTCCCGTTTCTTCGATCGCATCAAACACCATCCCGGCAATGTTCAGCCCGAACTGCGCATCGAGCTCGCGTGCGCAGGTGGGCGAGGTGACGTTGACCTCGGTGAGGTAATCGCCGATCACGTCGAGCCCCGCGAGCACGATGCCGCGCCGGACCAGTTCCGGGCTGACCTCGGCCGCGATCCAGCGGTCGCGTTCGGTGAGCGGCTGGCCCACGCCGCGCCCGCCGGCCGCGAGGTTGCCGCGGAAATCGGTGCCCTGCGGGATGCGCGCCAGCGCGTACGCAACGGGTTTGCCCGCGACGACCAGGATGCGCTTGTCGCCGGCCTTGATCTCGGGAATGTAGCGCTGCGCCATCACCAGGCGCTGGTCGGCACCCGCAAGGGTTTCGAGGATCGAATTGAGGTTCGGATCATCGCCCGCCGACAGGAACACGCCGTGGCCGCCCATGCCGTCAAGCGGTTTCAGGACGATCCGGCCGTGCTCCCGGGCGAACCGGCGCAGTTCGGCGCGCTCGCGCGTCACCAGCGCCGGTGTGCAGCATTGCGGAAACAGTTGAGCGGCGAGTTTCTCGTTGAAGTCGCGCAGCGCCTGCGGGGAATTGATGACGCGCACGCCCGCGCGCGCGGCGAGGTCGAGCACCAGCGTGTCATACAGGAACTGCATGTCGAAGGGTGGGTCCTTGCGTTCCAGCACGATGTCCACGGCCTCCGCGAGCGGCTGCCAGACCGCCTCACCGAGCGCAAACCAGTCGGTCGTGTTGTCCCTGACTTCGAGCGGTGCAAGGCGCGCCCAGGCAACGCCGTCACGTACCGCGAGATCGCCCTGCTGCATGTACTTGAGCGCGTATCCGCGACGGCTGGCCTCCAGCAGCAGCGCGAGCGTGGTGTCCTTTTCCGGATGGATGGCGCCGATGGGGTCCATCAAAACCGCAACGGTTTGATTCATGGGCTCGTATGACCGATTGGCAACTCTGGTGTATCTTGGCACACGCGGCGGGTTCTGCCGGGCTGCGGCGCGGTGGATCCGCGCCGTCCGGGGGCATCGTCCCTCCTGGGGTGTTCCTTTTGGAATTCGGCGTGACCGCCGTCACAATCGCCCGTGCCGTGGCATCCATGTTGCATGGGTTCACACGCCTCCCCAAGAGGTGGAAGCCCTGACCGTGAACGACAATACCAACCATGATGGCCTGACCGGATTGAAGGTCATGGTCATCGACGATTCCAAGACCATCCGCCGCACCGCCGAGACCCTGCTCAGGAAGGAGGGCGCGGAAGTGCTGACCGCGGTCGACGGCTTCGAGGCGCTGGCCAAGATTGCCGACCTGCGCCCGGACATCATCTTCGTCGACATCATGATGCCGCGGCTGGACGGCTACCAGACCTGCGCGCTGATCAAGAACAACCACGTGTTCCGTTCAACGCCGGTGATCATGCTGTCGTCCAAGGACGGTCTGTTCGACAAGGCGCGCGGACGGATCGTGGGGTCCGAGCAGTACCTCACCAAGCCTTTCACGCGTGACGAATTGCTTGAGGCGATCCGACGACACGTCGCGACCGCCCGACATCACGCCGTAACCGCCGGCTAGCGCGGCCGGCCATGCACACGAGGGGACACTGATGGCGCACATCCTGATCATCGACGACTCGCCGACTGACGTGAAGATTTTCTCGGGCGCGCTGGAGCGGGCCGGGCACAAGGTGACCTCGGTGGCGACGGCCGAAGCCGGCCTCGATGTCGTGCACGAGAACAGGCCGGACCTGGTCCTGATGGACGTGATCATGCCGGGCATGAACGGTTTCCAGGCGACCCGCAACCTCACGCGGGACCCGGCGACCAGCGCGATACCGGTCCTGATCGTCACCACCAAGAGCATGGAAACGGACCGCCAGTGGGGCATGCGCCAAGGCGCCCGCGACGTGCTGGTGAAACCGGTCAGCGAACACGACCTCGTCGCCAACGTCAGCAGGCATCTCGCGGCGGGCGCCTGAGCCGGACCATGAGCAAGCGACACGCCCGCGCAGGCTCGAACCGGGTCGCAGCAGATCCGCAACCGGCCGCGGCGATCGTGACGGAGCCATCCAGCCGGCCCGGCGGCGCGTACGCGCTGCTCGCCGACTATGCCCGGCGCAGCCTCGCGCACGATCCGGGCCTGCCGGAACAGATCGAGGCGCCCGGGCTCTGGCGTGCGATCGGGTTCCGCGTCGGCGAGCGCCACTTTGTCAGTGGCATCGACGAGATCAGCGAGATCCTGATGTCGGCGCCGCCGGTCACCAGCGTGCCGGCGACGCGGGCATGGCTGCTCGGCATCGCCAACGTGCGCGGCAATCTCATCGCGCTGGTCGACTTGAAGCAGTTCCTGTTCGGCCAGCGCACCCACGTTACCGGCCGCGCGCGCGTGCTGGTCGTGAAACAGGCCGGTGGCAATGTCGGCCTGCTGGTCGACGAGGTGACCGGCCAGCGCAACCTGACCGAAGTCGAGCGTAAGGGTGCAGAGGGCGAAGCCGATCCGGCGCTGGCGCGCTTCGTGACGGAGAACGTGACGGCCGGCGCGCTGCGGCTCGGCCGGTTCAGCATGGTGGAGTTGGCGCGTGCGCAGGAATTCCAGCACGCGGCGTTGTAGGGCGGGCATGGCCCGCCGAGTGTCTAGTTTGTGCGATCGTCCCTGATCGCTGCTTGATTCGGTGTTTTTGGGTAGTTGGGGGGTGTGCAGTTGATGGACATTAGAACGGCCATCCGTGGCCTGACTTTCAACAACAGCCGCTCCGGATCACACATCGCTACGAGGTGGCAATCATGAGCGCGAATTCCGGTGCTGTCCGCAAGGGCGCGTCCCTGCAGGCGTGGCTGATCGTCCTGCTGCTGGCGGCGATCGTGTTGGCGGGCGTGGACTTCTTCCTGCTGAACCGGCACGAGGGCCAGGACCGTTCCGCGGCGCAGCTCACCACGCAGATCCAGGTGAACTCGCAGCAGGTCGCGAGCTTCGCCCTGCAGGCGGCCGGCGGCAGTGTCAAGGCGTTCGAGGATCTCGCCAGCACGCGCGCGGCCATCGCGGCG
>JBOHYX010000204.1:0-4952 GCA_050738115.1 Rhodanobacteraceae bacterium | reverse complement strand
GAACTTGGCGGGATGGGCGGTTGCGACCACGAACCAGGGCCCGGTATCGCCTGCAAGCCGCAACTGGTCGAGCAGATGCACCGCGGTCGCGGTATGCGGGCAGAAGATCTCGCCGTGGGTCCGCGCGTGATGTGCGATCGTCTGGCGGATCGCCTCGTCGTCGGCGCTCCGGGCGATGAAGGCCCGCCGCAACGTCGCGTCGTCACCGCCGAACGTCCAGCGCAGGCGCTCGAAGTTGCTGGGCGCGCCGACGTCCATCGCGTTGGCGAGCGTGTGCACGGCTGCGCGGGGTGCGTAGGCGCCGCCGCCGAAGAACTCGGGCAGGGTTGCGTTGGCGTTGCAGGCAAGCCGTACCGGGCCGATCGGCAGCCCGCATTGGCGCGCCCATACCGCGGCCAACGCGTTGCCGAGGTTTCCCGTGGGCACCACGAACCCCGGTGCCGGATGGTGCGCGCGCCACCCGCGGAGCGCGACGTGCGCGTAGTAGGTCATCTGCGGGAGCAGCCGGCCGAGACTGATGCTGTTGGCCGAACTCAACGGCCGCGCCGCTTGCAACGAACGGTCGGCCAGTGCCGCCTTCACCATCCGCTGGCAGTCGTCGAAGCGGCCGGCCACGCGCAAGGCGTGCACGTTGTCGCCGAAGCTCCCGAGCTGGTGCGCCTGGCGGGGCGACACCCGGCCATCCGGATACAGGATCACGACGCCGACGCCGGGCTGACGGTGGAACGCCGCGCCCACGGCGGCACCGGTGTCGCCCGAAGTCGCCACCAGGATCGTGAGCGAAGGCGCGTCCGGGCGTCGCAACCGCCGCATGCACGCGGCGAGGAAGCGCGCCCCCACGTCCTTGAACGCCGCCGTGGGGCCGTGGAAGAGTTCCAGTACCTCGGCTTTGTCGCAGTGCAGCGCGCTCATCGGTACCGGGAAATCGAGCGCCTCCGCGCAGATCGCCGGCAACTCCGCCGCCAGCGGATCGCCGGCGAAGAACGGGGCCAGCAGGGTGGCTGCGGTCTCCGCCAAGGTCCCGTCGGCGTCGAACGCGGCCGGATCGACGCGCGGCAGCGCCCGCGGCACGTACAGGCCGCCGTCCGGCGCCAGTCCCGCCATGATCGCTGCGCTGATGCCGGTGGCCGCGCTTGCTCCGCGGGTACTAACGAATGCGATCGGGCGAGACGTGACGTCAGTAGCCGTGGTCACGCCGGCACCCCGAGGCTGTCCATGAGCGTTGCGGCCGGCCCGTCGATGCGCGCGACGAAGCGGTCGCTGGCGAAGCCGGCGTCGGCGAACGCGGCCTGCATGCCGGTGGCGGCGGCTTCGGCGTCGGCGCGGTGCTCGAACCAGCCGAACACACTCGGCCCGCCCCCGGAAATGCTGGCGCCAAGTGCGTGGTGGTCCATCGCGGCCTGCTTGACCCGGGCAAAGCCGTGGACCAGCGACGCACGCCGCGGCTCGACCAGCACGTCGTTGAGGCCCGCCCGCACCAGGCTCGCGTCCCCGCGCCAACAGCCCGCGAGCAGCATCGCCAGGTTGCCGCTCTGCGCGACGAACTCGGAGAGTGCGTAGCTGCCCGCCAGCGCCGCGCGCGCCCGACGCGTCTCGAGCACGTAGTGCGGGTGCACCAAGGCGCAGTACCAATCGTGCGGTACCGGAATGCGCACGAGCTGGCCGTCCGTTGCGAGGACCAGTCCACCCAGCAGCATCGGGCCGACGTTGTCGCCGTGGCGGCCGCCGCTGGCGACCACTTCGCCGTCCAGCGCGAACCGGTACAACGCTTCCGGTGCGAGCGACACGTCCAGCAGCGCGTTCGCGGCGGTGAGCGCGGCGACCGACGATGCCGCCGAACCGCCCATGCCGGACCCGAGCGCGATGCCCTTCTTCAGGGTCAGCTCGAAGCCGAACGGCAACCTCAACGCGGCGCGCAGCGCCAGCAGCGCCGCGCCCGCGGTGTTGCGTTCCGCCTCGCGGGGCAGCTCGACGGGACTGCCCGTGATGTCCGTGATGCGCACGCCGGGCGCGTCGACCGCGCGCACTTCGGCCCAGTCGCCGGCGCCAGCGAGGGTGTGGCCCAGGATGTCGAAGCCCACCCCGACGTTGCCGACGCTCGCGGGTGCGAACGCGCGCGCCAGCGTCCGCGCGATCGCTGCAGGTTCCGTTGCGGGCACAGCGCTCATCGTAGCGGCGCCCGCGATTCGGCGATCCGCAGCCGGTCCCCGAACACTCCCGCCGCCCCTCGCGGTGACGCGGCACGGTTGGGTGGCGGAAGCGGGCGACCGGAGAGCCTTGCGACACGTGCGTCCATGGAAACCTCCGGGAAGGTCCCGTCTGGCGGAGAGCGGTGTCGGATGCTCGACCCCGCGCGGCGGTGGGCGGGATCGTTGCGTGAAGGAAACTACCTGATGCGCACCGATCGCCACCCGGACGAAGTCGTGGTGGTGGTCGTGGTAGTCGTGGTGCCGACGAGCGCTGCGGATGACGGCACCGCGAGGTACCGCTCGTTTGGTGATCCGATGGCATCCGCGCCGTGCGACATGGGCGCGAGCATACGCACGCGCCATCCACGCGGTCAAGCAGTACGTCGCAGATTACGCGCAAAGCGCGCGCACATCGACTTCGCAGCTTCACGCTGCGACGTTCAATTTCCCTTCGTCGAATACATCGCGTTGACGCCCTGGGCGCGCATCATGGCGTATTCCTGACGCGTCGGTTGCTTGCAGAGAGGTGTTGATCCCATGTCGTTGTCCCGTACGGCCGTCATCGTATCGACCGCCCGCACCCCGTTGACCAAGGCCGGCCGCGGCGAATTCAACGTCACGCCGGGACCGACGCTGGCGTCGTTCGCGGTGCGGGCAGCGATCGAGCGCGCGGGTGTCGAGGGCGGCGCCATCGACGACCTGGTGCTGGGTTGTGGCTATCCGGAAGGCAATTCCGGGCGCAACATCGCGCGGCAGACGGCGATCCGCTCGGGCCTGCCCGCGTCGGTGCCGGGCGTGACGGTGAGCCGCTTCTGCGCGTCCGGTCTGCAGGCCATCGCGCAGGCCGCCGCGCACATCGTGATGGATGGCGCCAACATCGTCGTCGCGGGTGGCGTCGAGAGCATCTCCGGCATCACCACGCGCAACGACCCGACGTACGGCACGGATCCCTGGATCCGGGAGCACAAGCCCGACCTGTACATGACGATGATCGACACGGCCGACGTCGTGGCCCGGCGCTACGGCATCAGCCGCGAAGCGCAGGACCGCTTCTCGGTGGAGAGCCAGCGACGCACGGCGGATGCGCAGCAGGCGGGCCGCTATCGGGATGAAATCGTCGCGTGCACGACAACGATGGCGCTGCGCGACAAGCAGACGCACGCGGTGACCGGCCAGAAGGAGGTGACGATCGATCACGACACCTGCAACCGGCCCGGCACGACCTTTGAGGCGCTCGCCAAGCTGCCGCCGGTGAAGGGGCCCGACCAGTTCATCACCGCCGGCAACGCCTCCCAGCTTTCGGACGGCGCCTCGGCGTGCGTGTTGATGGAGGCGGCAGAAGCCAGTCGGCGCGGCCTGCAACCGCTGGGTGCGTTCCGTGGCTTCGCCGTCGCCGGCTGCGAACCGGACGAGATGGGCATCGGGCCGATCCACGCCGTGCCCAAACTGTTGCAGCGCAACGGTCTCGCGCTTGACGACATCGATCTTTGGGAGCTGAATGAGGCCTTTGCCTCGCAATCGCTGTACTGCATCGAGCAACTGCACCTGCCGATCGAGCGACTGAATGTCGACGGCGGCGCGATTTCCATCGGGCATCCCTTTGGCATGACGGGCGCGCGGCTGGTAGGCCATTTGCTGATCGAGGGTCGGCGCCGCGGGGTCAAGCGCGCCGTCGCCACCATGTGCATCGCCGGCGGGATGGGCGCAGCAGGGCTGCTGGAAGTCTATTGAACACCACGTCTACCGCCAAGGTGACTTCGGATGAATCTGGAATTTTCGCGCGATGAACTCGCGTTTCGCGACGAGGTGCGGGCGTTTCTTGCCGACAAGCTGCCTTCGGGTATCCGCGACAAGGTTCTCGATGGCGGTGCCGCGTATCTGACGCGTGACGACTACGTCGAATGGCATCGCATCCTCAATGCACGCGGATGGCTCGCCCTCAACTGGCCGAAAGAGCTGGGCGGCACGGGCTGGACGCCGATCCAGAAATACATCTTCGAGCACGAGTGCGCGCTCGCCGGGGCGCCGCGGATCATTCCATTCGGGCTCACCATGCTGGGTCCGGTCCTCATCAAATTCGGCAACGAAGCCCAGAAATCGCACTGGCTGCCGCGCATCCTGAGTGGCGAGGACTGGTGGTGCCAGGGGTACTCGGAGCCGGGTTCCGGCTCCGACCTGGCGTCGCTGAAAACGTCTGCGGTGCGCGATGGGGATCACTACGTCGTGAATGGCCAGAAGACGTGGACCACGCTCGGGCAATACGCCAACATGATTTTCTGCCTGGTGCGCACGGACACCAAAGTGCGCAAACAGGAGGGCATCAGTTTCCTGCTGATCGACATGCGCACGTCGGGCGTCGAGGTGCGCCCGATCACCTTGCTCGAAGGCACGCACGAGGTGAACGAAATCTTCTTCACCGACGTGCGGGTGCCGGTGGAGAACCTCGTGGGCGAGGAAAACCGTGGCTGGACGTACGCGAAATACCTGTTGACCTTCGAACGCACGGGCAATGCCAACGTGGGGCCGTGCGAGGCCGCCGTGGTGCGGCTGAAGCGGCTGGCAGAGGGTCGCCAGTACAACGGCAGGCCGCTCATCGAAGACCCGCTGTTCGCCGCGCGTCTGGCCCGCATCGAGATTCGTCTCGCCAACATGACGACCACCAACCTGCGCGTGCTCGCGGCGGCCACGAGTGGTGCGGCGCCGGGCTCCGCGCCCTCGATGTTGAAAATCGAGGGTTCCGAGCTCCTGCAGGACATCACGTCA
>JBOHYX010000203.1:0-4972 GCA_050738115.1 Rhodanobacteraceae bacterium | reverse complement strand
CGAACATGCGATCCAGCGCGACGTAGCCATACGGCAGCAACGGCACGTAGCGGTCGCCGAATCCGGGCAGTTGCAGGAACGCGTCGAAATGCTGCGCGTGCGGCACGCGCCAGTAGCGCGGCGCGCGTCCCGACGCGCGCAGCCACGCGACATACGGCGCCGAGGTGAATGCGGGCGGGATCACGCCATCCTCGTTGCCATGCACGATCCAGATCGGCAGGTCCGCGCGCGGGAGCCGCGTCGCCAGACTGGCGACCGTGGCATGCAGCGCTGTCGCGTCGGCGCCGTGGCCCTCCCACAGTGCGCGCAGGGCGAGCACGCCCGGAAACGTCGGATCGGCCGCTGCGTCGAGGCCGCCGAACAGGCCGATGCCCGGGTGCGGCGGGATGCCGCTGCCGTCCGCCCACCAGGCGGCGCGCACCGCCTGCGGGGGCACGCCGGGCACCTCGACGGCGCGGAACGAGAATCCGCCCGGCATCGCGCCGACGGAAGCCTTGAGGTAGGCCGACGCGTAAGTGGCCGCGATGGCGCGCCACGCCCCGAAAGCCTCGGTGGCGGCGGCCGACGCCAGCACCCCGCCGTCCCAGCCGGCCGTGCGCAGCCGGTCGAGTGCCGCGCGCGCCTGCGCGACGGGTTCGGAAGCGAGCACCAGGCCTCGCGCGTGCAGGCTCGCGCAGCGCGCCAATCCGGCGGGTTGGGGGCCGATTCCCGCGCGCGCGAACGGAACGCCGGCGAACGTGCTCGTCGTGAGCGCGGCCGGCAGCCACAGCGCCGCTTCGGTCGCGTAGTCGTACAGGGCGCGGCCGCGTCCGGCGACGCGCACGTTCGGCTCCAGCGCCACCACGGCGTCGAGCCAGCCGTCGTCATCCAGACCCGCTGCCTGCAATACCGAGCCGCCGCCGTTCGAGGTGCCGACCGCGATCACGCGCGTGTTGTCGCGCGTGAACGGCGCCTGCGCGGGCAGCGCTTCGTCCAGCATCGCGAGGCCGAAGCGTACCGCCTGCAGCACGTGCCGGCCCCAGTCCGCCTCGGGGTTGTCGCCCGAGTGCGCGTGTTTGATGGCGATGCCGGCGTCCGCCGGCGCCGCGGCGGGCTCGAACTCGAGCTGCGCGCTTCCGGCTTCGGCGCGCGTGCCGTCGAGCGTGACGCCGGTGCCGTCGTCACAGTCGAAATACCCTGCGCCGGTGCCCTTGTCGGTGTACACGACGGCGCAGCCGCGCGGCAGGCCAAACGCGCCGCCGAGCGAGATCGGCCCGTAGATCCCACGCGAACCAGACGAGGGCGCGACCACCAGGCAGCGCGCCTTGGCGTCGAACGCATCGGGGACCTGGCAAAGCACGCGGTGCGGCTGCCTTGCCCCTGGTATGTGCGCGAACGCGGTGAACTCGCGCCCGGGCACGCTCGGCACCTGTCCGTACAGGGTTCCGTATCCGCCAAGCGGCCCGAGATCGGTGATGCCTTTCCAACCGGTCTGGATCGCGCGTCGCCGCAGCTCCGCCGCGGTCGGTCGCAGGACGTCGTCGAGCCTGGATGGCGGCCCCGCGAGGCCCGCAAGTCCAAGTCCGGCGCTCAGGAGATCATCGTCGCCGCGGTGTTCCGTGCGGCGTATCGGGCTGGTCAGGAACTCGAGTGCCATGTCACCTCCTCCGTCCAAGATACGCCCACGTCGAGCGCGCCGCATGACCTGCGCGCTTGCACCGGAGCCGCCGGAACGGGGATGATGGGAGGTCGCGGTTGTCGGCAGCGCCCGAAGTGCGGCGCGCGTCGGGCCGCATCTTTCTGAACATTGAAAATGAACGATATCAAACAGCACATTCCGACGGTGGACCGGTTCGTGCACTGTTACCACGAACACGTCCGCTGGGGCGACCTCGATTCATTCGGCCATGTAAACAACGTCCAGTTTTTCCGTTATCTCGAGAGCGGGCGCATCGCCTACGTGCGCGCGATGGTCGACGGTCCCGTCGGGGCCCAGGGCGAAAGCCCGATCCTGGCCGACCAGCGTTGTTCCTACCTGCGCCAGATCACGTGGCCGGGTGACCTCGACGTGTACACGCGCACCGTGGCGCTTGGCCGCAGCAGCTTCCACCTCGAGCAGATCGTTCGCCGCGTGGGCGACGGCGAGATCGTCGCCTTGGGGAACGGCGTCGTGGTGTGGTTCGATTTCAATGCGCAACGCGCCGCACCGATTCCGGAGGCATTGCGTCGGCGCGTGCTCGCATACGAGCGCGTGCGGCCCGAGGATGCGCGTGCCCGGCGCACCGGAACGTGACCGCGCGTCAACCTGTCCGCGGGACACCTTGCGGCTGCGGCACGTACGCGCCGGCGAAGCCGCGCACGGAATCGCCGTAGACGTCGACGAGGCGCTGCGCCGGCGCCCACGTTTGCATGAACGTCTCGACCTGGGTCGGACTGCCGACGAGGCAGCCGATCTTGGTGCGCCCGTCGCGCGCCTTCACCGCCGAGAGGCAGCACTGCCCCTCGCGCGCGGCAGCCATCAGCAGCTCGCGCACGGGCGTGTCGCGCATGTCGGCGGCGCAGACTCCCGGCGCGAGTTCCACGCGCGGCGCGCCCCGCAGGGCCCTGCGCGCAGCCTCGACGTCCCGCATCACCGCGCGTTCGGTACGACCCTCGAACGCGGCCCGCGAGGCCACGTGCCAGCGCATCAGCGCATCGGGTTCGACGCCCGGGCATTCGCCGCGGTAGGCCGCGCCAAGGCAATGGTCCGCGGCCGCCACCATCCGCATGGCCGGCGTGATGGAAACGCCGTCGACGATGCCGTGCGTCAACGCCGCGACCGTCTGCCCGAGGCTGGACGCCTGCCAGTAGTCTGCCGGCGGCCGGCCGCAGCCGGGATCGCCGGGGTAGTGGTGGTCGATCCGGATCGCACCATCCGGCGCATGCCCGACGCATTCGACGAGATACACGAGTCCGCCGCGCTGCAGCACCACCAGTGCCTCGGCCGGCGTTTCGGCCCGGTACGCGTTCGCGGGATATACGCGCTTGCCGCCCGCGCTTGCGTGCCGGAACGGGACCCCTGACGCTGCCAGCAATCCCTCGATCGTGTTCATTTCGGGATCGGCGGCGCCCAGCACGAACATGACGTCTTGCATTGCCTGCTCCCGCTCGGCTTGCCGGCAGTGGTTTCCGATGCGAACCGGGCTGCCGTGTCATTCCATTTCTGCTTCATAAGTTACGGAAACATCGTCATTCCGGGGCCATCGCCGGCTTCATCGGCGATGGAACCCGACTGCGGAGGCAGGACGCCGGAGCGAACATCGGCGAAGCCGGTGGCCCGGAGGGCGAGCCGCGGGACACGGCGAGTCTATCCAGCTTCTCGTGTACCGCGGCCAGGAGCTGGATTCCGGGCTCTGCCGCGATGGAGCCGCGGCAGCCCCGGAATGACGACCATTTGTGGGTATAAGCCGCCATCGAACTGGAAATGGAATCAGGCCGCGTAGCAGCGCGCCAGCCGCTCCAGCGCGGCCTCGACGGCGGACGTCGGGGTCGCAAGGTTCATGCGTTCGAAGCCTGCGCCTTCCGCGCCGAAGATCGTGCCTTCGTCGAAGAAGACCAGGGCCTGCTGTTCGTTGATCGCCTTGAGCTCGTCGGCGCTCTTGCCGAGGCCGCGAAAATCCATCCACTGCAGATACGTGCCTTCGAGGTCGAACACCGTGACTGCGCGCAATCGTTCGCCCACGAAGCGTTTGACCCGTTCGTGGTTGCGCTGGATGAGTTGCAAAAGGCCGTCGAGCCAGGCTTCGCCGCGCGTGTAGGCGAGTTCGCAGGCCTTGTAGCCGAGCGTCGTGAGGAAAATGAAACCGGTCGCTTCGAGTTCGCTGACGAAGCGCGCGCGCAGGTCGGCATCCTTGATCACGATGTTGCTGGTCTGCAGTCCTGCAAGGTTGAAGGTCTTGCTGGGCGCCGTGCAGACGATGGTGCGCCGGGCGATGGCCTCGCCAAGCGTCGACATCACGGTGTGGTGATGCCCCGGCATGACCAGGTCGAAATGGATTTCATCACTGACCAGCACCAGATCATTGGCCAGCACGATGTCGGCGACCTGCTCGAGCTCGTCGCGCGTCCACACCCGACCGGTCGGGTTGTGCGGACTGCAGAACAGCAGCAGCTTGTTGCGCGGATCGGCCGCCAGCCGGCGCAGCCCGTCGAAATCGATCCGCCAGTGGCCGTCGCGCAGCAGTAGCGGGTTGCGCACGAGGTGGCGATGATTGCGTTCGATCGCCATGTAGAACGGGTAATACGCGGGCGTCTGGATGATCACGCCATCGCCCGGTTGCGTGTACGCGCGGATCGCGTTGAAGAACGCGGGCACCACGCCGCTGCTCTGCACGAGCCACGCCGGATCGACAGTCCAGGCGTGGCGCCGCTGCATCCAGTCGACGACCGCGCGGATGAACGAAGCGGGCGGCCGCGTGTAACCGAACACCGCGTCGTCGAGGAACGCCTTCAGCCCCTCGATGATCTCGGGTGCGGTCGGCAGGTCGAGGTCGGCCACCGAGAACGGCGGGATCCCGGACGGCACCGACGGATTCGCCTCGTGCATCGCGGCCCATTTGGCGGAGCTCAAGCGGGTGCGGTCGACCAGCGTTTCGAAATCGTAAGTCGGCATGGCGTGCGGATCCTTGTCCCGGGTCGGTGCGAACGCGGTGGCTGCGGCTTGCCCGCGGGCGCGGATTCCGCTCATTGTCTGACGGCTTCGATCTGGATCGTCAACTTGACGTCGTCGGGCACGCCGATATCGAGGCCCCAGGTCATGCCCCATTGGCTGCGCTTGATTGTGGTTTCGAAGTCGCCGCCGCACACCTGCGTCTTCCAGACCGGCGAGTCGTAACGATTGAAGCGGATGCCGTGCAGCGTGACCGGCCGGGTCACGCCCAGCAGCGTCAGCTTGCCCTCGACCGACGCAAGCTTCTCGCCTTCATAGGTGAAATGCTGGCTGACGAAGCGTGCC
>JBOHYX010000202.1:0-4976 GCA_050738115.1 Rhodanobacteraceae bacterium | reverse complement strand
TGATCAGCGTGACCTCGTTGCCACCGTGGACCCAGGCATTGGCGAGCAGCGTCATCACGCGCTCGGCGCCGCCGCCGCCCAGGGAAGAGATGACCAGCGCGAGTTTCATCGGATCCCGCCGCCTTGGCGTGCGCGCTTGCCGAACACCGACGGCTCGACCCCGAGTCGCGTGGTGACGAACCGCCACGCGAGCCCGCGCCAGATCACGAGTGACAACGCCGCGCCGATCGCGGCGCCGGTGGCGCCGAGGCGCGGCACCAGCAGCACGGCGACGATGCAGTTGGCCACGATGCCGACCAGCACGAACAACGACGCCTGCTTCTGGTACTTGGTCATCGACAGCATGAAGCCGACTTCGCCGAAGCTGGTGCTGACGCAGTAGCCCGCGAGCAGGATCAGCAGCGGCACGTAGGCGACACCGAAGTCGTGGCCGAACAGTCCCAGCACCCACTTGCCCGCGAGCGCGCAGAACACCGCCACCGCGAGCGCGCCCGCGAGGCCGATGCGCGCGGCCTGCACCGCGATCGATTGCAGCCCGCGGATGTCGTGCGCGTCATAGCGTTCGGCGATCATCGGCGCGAGCACCACGTTGACCGCCTGCGAGGCGAAGAACGCGAAGCTCGCCATCTTGATGGCCGCGTAGTAGGGGCCGACGTCGCTGGTGCCCATGATCGCGCCCAGCAGCATCACGTCCAACCGCGCGCCACCGACGATGATGATCGACAGCAGCGACAATTGTCCGCCGACCGTCACCCAGCGGCGCGCCTCGAAGCTGGGCGCCGCGCCGCGCCCCTCCTCGGGCCACGCGCGCGACAGGTGCCAGCCCGAGGCCAGCAGTGCGGCCAGGGCGGCCAACGCCACGCACACGGCCGCCATCGGCGCATCGCGGCGCGCCACCACCACCGACGCGATCCCGAGCAGCGCCAGCAGCACCGCGGGACGCAGCACGCTCGAGTAGATGCCGGTGATCACCGGGCGCTTGAACGCGCGGTGCATCGCGCTGCTTTGCTGAAGCTGGGTCAGGATCGGCAGCATCGCAAAGCCGATGTAGAACGTGTCGCGCCAGCCCGCCGAGTGGCTTGCGCCGAGCGCGTGCACCACCGCGCAGCCGACGATCGCGACGCACAGGCTGGTCCCGAACACGAACAGCCCCACGCCGACCCTGAGACCGCGCACCTTGCCCCAGGCCTTGTCCTGGATGTAGCCCGGCAGGAAGCGGATGATGCTGATGTCCTGGCCGGCCTGGGCGACCATCATCAGCACGCTGACCCAACTGAACATCAGCGCGTAGATGCCGTATTCCGCGCGCCCGATCAGCCGCGCCATCACGAGGTTGGCGACGAGGCCGAGTCCGGTGCCGGCGACGGACACGATGAACGCGCCGGACGCGCCGCGCCGAAGCAGGCGCAGCATGAGCGTGTGGTCCGACGCACGCCGGGTCGTCGCCTCATCGCGGCTGACACTGGCGCCGTCAGACAGCACGCACAACCCTCCCGCGCGGCAACCGACATCCCGCTGCATCCGCATGGACTGCGCGCGGGCCGCGGCACGCACGTGCGCGCGTCCGGGCGTCCGGGCGCCTCAAGCCGGACCTCGCGCATCCAGCGCATCGAGCATGCTTGCGGTGGCCGCCTCGTCTTCCCAGGTCAGCGGCGCCGCGCGGCCCGCGCGCCGCGCGGCCAGCCGCAGCGCGTGCGTGCAAAGGCAGGCGGTGAGCCGGGCGCGGGCAGCCTGCGCGTTGCGCCCGAATGCCCCGGTGAGTTCCGCTTCGACGCTGCGGCAGGCATCGACCGGCCGTCGCCGGCGCAAGGCCGCCAGCACCAGCAGGAACCGGATCAGATCGTAATCCGCGGGGTAGTCGCAGCCCGCGTATTCCCAGTCGAACACGCACACCCGATCGGCGCACCGGAAGGTATTGCCCGGCGCGAAGTCGCCGTGCGCCAGGCCGCGCGGTGCGACAAGCTCCGGCGCAAGCGCGAGCGCCCGCAGTGCGCGCCCGAAACGTTGTCGCCATGCGTCGGACAGCGCCGCCGGCAACCGCTGCATCCTTGCGTGCAGGCCGAGCAGCAGCGTTTCGCCGTCCGGCACGCGCAGCGATGCCGTGCGTTGTGCCAGTTCCTCCAGGAACGCAACGTGCCCGGCCTCGAGCCGCGCCCGGCACGCCGGGTGTCGCGCATCCGCGCTGTCGGTCGCGAGCACCGCCGTGCCATCGCGAAGTTCGTACGACAGCACCCGCGGGATCACCGCCGAGCGCAGACCAAGCTCGTGCAGCATCCCGAGCGTCCCGGCTTCATTGGCGAGCCGCGCCTGCGTCGCGCCCGCGCCCGCCACCTTCGCATAACCACGGATGCGGCCGTCCGCGTCCATGCATTGCACCGTAAGCTTGCGGTGCGGACCGGCGGTGCCGGTCAGGAACGCCGCGTGCACGGGGCCGGGGTCGAACAGCCCGGCCAGCCGGTTGGTGCCGGATACGTGCACTCGGCTGCGTCGCCAGAGGTGCGGCAGACCGAGCATCGACGCTCCGGCCATGATGCGTTTGCCGATGCGCGCGCGCTGGCGCAAGGGCTGCATCAGCGCCAGGGACGCGACGGACACCGCGCGCGGGCCTGCCGGCACCAGGTACCAGCGCAGTTGCATCCGACCGGCCACCGCGTCGAATGGCGCCGACCCCGTGTCCGCGCTCGCCATCACGCGCACGCCCAGCGCCTGCATCTCGCGCGCCGCCGCGAGGAAGTGCGGATCGTCGAAGCAACCGCACGCGCGCGCGTCGGGCGCCTGCGACCGCGCCGGCTCGCCACCCGCGCGGACGGCCGCATCACTCGTCGGTGCCATATCCGAAATAGCCGTAGATGGAATAGCCGCCGCTGCGCTTTTCCATGCCATTGAACACCACCCCGCTGACGTTCACGCCGCTCTGCCGGAACCGCTGCATGGCCAGCTCGACCTCGCGCGCGTCGTTGAGGCCGAAGCGCACCACCAACAGGCTGGTCGCGACGTGATGGCCGATCAGCGAGGCGTCGGTGACCGACAGGATCGGTGGGCTGTCGATCACCACCAGGTCGTACTGGGGCGAGAGACGATCGAGCACGTCGGCGAAGCGCGGACGCATCAGCAGTTCCGAAGGATTCGGCGGCCGCCGTCCACTGGCGATGAAATACAAATTGTCGATGCCCTCCACGGCGCGCACCGCTTCTTCGAGGCCAAGCTGCCCCTCGATCAGCTCGGACAACCCTCCGTCCGCGCGGCCGCCGAGCACGCTGTGCAACTTGCCATCGCGCATGTTGGCGTCGATCAGCAGCACGCGTTGCCCCGCCTGCGCATTCAGCGCGGCCAGGTTCGCCGATACGAACGTTTTGCCCGCCTTGGGGCTGGCGCCGCAGATCATGACGCGGTTGTTGCGCGCGTCGCGCTGCACGAACTGCAGGCTGGTGCGCAGGCTCCGCAGCGCCTCGGCGGCGAGGTCACCCGGCGCGGCGAGCGCGAGCAGGCGCTGGCGGCGCCGGGCGAACAGGCCGCCGCCGGTCTCCGACAGGGCCGCTTGCTGCTCGCTCAGCGGAATCGCGGTGTAGACCGGCAGGCCGAGCTGCTCGATTTCCGCCGGGTCCTCCACGCCGTGGCGCAGCAGATGGCGCAGCAGCACGAAGCCCACCGCGAAGAACGCACCGATGAAGGCGGCGCCCACCACCGTGAACAGCTTTCTCGGCTTCACCGGATGGGTGATGTCCACGCCCGGCTGGTCCACGATACGGGTGGTGCCGACGGTGCCGGCCTGCGCGATTTCCAGTTGCTGCGCCTCGTTGAGCAGGCCGTTGTAGGTCGTGTTGAGCACGTCCACGTTGCCGTTCAGCCGTAGCAGTTGCCGCTGCGTGTCGGGCAGCGTGTCCAGGCGCTTCTCGATCGCGGCCTTCTGCCCCGACAACTGCCCGATCTGGTGGACGACGGCCTGGTAGGCGGGATTGGCGGGCGTATACAGGCGCGCGGCAGCGATCTTTTGCGTTTCGAGCTGATCGATGCTGGCATCGATGGTGTCGATCTGGGTGAGCAGGCTCTGGGTCTGCAGCGGGACATCGACGGAGTGTGCCTTGAGTTGGTACGCGTTGAGGGCGGCCTGCGCGTTCTCCAGCCGCTGCTTGACCACCGGCAGTTGCTGGTTCACGAACTTCAGGCTGTTGGCGGCCTGCGCCGAGTTGCGCCCGACGTTCTGGGCCAGGTAGGCCTTGGTGACCTGGTCGAGCACCGCGACCGCCATTTGCGGATTCGAGCTGTCATAGCTCAGGTCGATGACATTCGAGCCTTGCGCCGACTGTTTCGCCGTGATGGCGTTCTCCAGGCGGTGGATGGTGGTCATCTCGTAGTTGCGGGTGACGTGAAAGCGCATGCCCGGATTCGCGTGCAGGCTCGCCACCAGCATCGTGACGCCCGCGCCCTTCGCGGGTTGGCCAACGGTTCCCGTGAGCAGCAGTCGCGGGCGCAGGAACGGCAGCGTGGCGTCCTCGTACAGTGCGTAGCTGTCGTCCTTGCCGGCAACCAGCGTCAGCTTTCGCCCCAGCATGGCGTCGGGCACGCCCAGCCGCGACACGTCCAACTGCGCTCCGCCCCAGTTGTAGCGCGACAGCCCTAGCCACGGCTTGGCGACGTCGCCGGGTTTCGCGGGCGCGTACTGTCGCGCAATCAGGCTGCCGAGCACGGGTATGTGGTACGCGCTCGTGACGATGTTCAGGTTGAGGTTGTCGACGGCCGGCTTGATCACCGATTCCGAGGTGAGGATGGAGAGCGCGTCGGTGGCTTCCGGGTTGGATGCGCCGACGGCCTGCGCCACCGCGGTCAGGCCCGGCAGCGTGGGCGACTGCTCGACTTGCACCATCGCCTGCGCCTGGTATACGGGCGTGGCGACCAGAACGTAGAGGAGGCCGAGCACGAAACACACGGCGGTGACCGTGATGATCAGCCGCTTGTGATCGACCAGCGTGCCGAGC
>JBOHYX010000201.1:0-4981 GCA_050738115.1 Rhodanobacteraceae bacterium | reverse complement strand
GCTGGCAACCTCCACGTTCGTGCGGGTGTTCGCCGCGGCGGACAGCTCCTGCATCTGCCCGGCGGTGAGGTCGTGGCGCTGCTCGAGATTCTCGTAGATCGCCGGCCCCACGGCTTGCCGGAAGCGCCGGGCGAGGACGTCATAGCCGATCGGGTACGCGGCGAACGCGCTGCGGTTGCCCAACACCATCGCGACTTGCTGCTCGGTCAGTCCGGAGGCCCGCGACGCCAGCGCGATCATGTCGGGGATGCTGGTCGCGTTGACCTGGATGGGCGCGAGCGGCTGATGCGCCGTTGCGATGGTTGCGACCGGCAGGGCGAGCGCGGATGCGATGCCACAGCACATGATTCGCTGGAGGGTTTTCATGGTGTTCTCCTGAATGGGGCAAAGGACTGCTTCCCTGCACGTTGCGGTGGTTCCTTCCACGCCGACAGGTTCGGCCACGAAGGGCCCGGACGGGAGGGAAATGGGGTGACTTCACGGTGAACCCGGCATGCCGCGGCGCCCGTCGTGGGCGCCCCGGGCTATAGTCGGTCGCGTAGGCACCACGGCCTGCCAGGCACGCTTGTACGGGTAGGGCACCATCTTGCGGCGGGAGCGCAGCGCGGCGGCTGCCGCGGCCAGGGTCAGCGCTTCGGGATAACGTTGCCTTGCGACCTCCAGTGCCGCGCAGCCCTCCAGCAGGTTGGTAACGCCGCGCTGGAACCCCTGCCTGCTGTAAATGCGCAGGACATCGGCGAACAGCGACGCGGCCTCGCCATGAGCACCCCGCAACAGCGCCAGTTGGCCGAGGTCGGTCCAGCACCGGGCGAGGCCGAAGACACCGCCCACTTCCTGGAAGCGTTTGGCACTTTCCTGATAAAAGTGTTCTGCCTCCGCGCGCCGGCCCGCGACCATCGCGGCGTCACCCAACTGGTTGAGGCACCAGGCGGCCGGCGTGTATTCCCTTTGTCGCTGGAACATCCCGAGTGCGCGTTCGAGCAGTTCGCGGGCCTCGCGGTGTTCGCCGAGCGCCAGCCTTGCGACGGCGAGATTGCTCAAGGCGGAGGCGGTCCCGCTTTCCGATCCCGATGCCTCGCATTCACCCAGGCATTGCTCGAACAGTGCCACGGCGTCTGCGTATCGCTGCATGCTGCCATGCCAAACCGCGAGGGTCGTCAGCGCCATGATTCCGGTCGCCCTGTCACCGCTCTGGCGCGCCACCTCCAGGCCGCGTTCAATGTGCGCACGGGCCGCTGCGTGCCTGCCCATCCGGCCTTCCATTTCACCGGTACAACAGGTGATCCGGGCCCACAACGCGGGAGCGGTGGCGGGTTCGAAGCGTGTGAGCACCTGGCGCAACGCGCGACAACCTTCGGTCAGGTATTCACCCTGTTCCCAGTACCGGTACAGGGCGCGGACCAGGCGCAGCGCCCAGCGTCCCTCGCCACGCTCGACCATGCCATCCAGTGCAGCCTGGAAGTTGTCCGTTTCCAGCGCACAGCGCACCAGCCACTGCTTGTGCGCGCGGGCGTCGAGGTGAGCGAGGCCTTCCTCGGCCAGCACCAGACAGTACGCCGCGTGGGCCCTGCCTGCTTCGTCGCGTTCACCACTCGCGTCCAAGCGCTCGAGGCCATACTCGCGCAGGATTTCCAGCATCGCGTAGCGTGGCTCGTCCGTGCCGGGCACCGTCTCCAGCAGGTTGTTGTCCCGCAGCCGCGCCACACCGCCGGCGACGTCGATGCCGAGATCACCGTGCACGTTGGCCACGGCTTCGGCGGCCTCCACCGTGAAGCCGGCCGCGAACACCGACAGCCGCCGGAACAGCGTTTGCTCCGGTCCCGCGAGCAGTGCGTGGCTCCACTCGATGGCGTGGCGCAGCGTGCGCTGCCGCGCGGGCACGTCCGCGACGTTGCCAGCGGGCACGTCGAGCGGCTCGGCGAAACGCTCGAGGACGCCGGCAGGCGACAGCTCACGGCACTTCGCCGCCGCCAGTTCGATGCCCAGCGGCAATCCGTCGAACCGCCGGCAGATCCGCGCCACCGCGCCGGCGTTTTCGGCGGTGAGCGAGAAACCGGGATGGACGGACGCCGCACGCTGCACGAACAGCTCCACGGCGGGCGCGACGGCGATCTCCTTCAGCCGCATCGAATCGCGACCGGGCAACGCTAGCGGCGCCACCGGATATTCGCACTCGCCGTACACGTGCAGCGCGACCCGGCTGGTCACCAGCACCCGCAACGCGATGCAGGCGTCCAGCAGCGATCCGATCAAGGGCGCCGCCTCGGCAATCTGTTCGAAGTTGTCCAGGATCAGCGGCGGCGGCCGCTCGAGGCGATGCAGGTGTGCGCACACGATCTCGATGGGCG
Source organism: Rhodanobacteraceae bacterium (assembly GCA_050738115.1). Taxonomy (GTDB): domain Bacteria; phylum Pseudomonadota; class Gammaproteobacteria; order Xanthomonadales; family Rhodanobacteraceae; genus 66-474. The sequence continues at coordinate 2,633 of JBOHYX010000201.1, read as the reverse complement.
GCGTGGCGTCCACCGCGCGCAGGCCGAACGCGCGCAGCAACGCCAGTTGCAGCGCCTGCGCGTCGGCGACACTGGCCAGCCTGACGAACACCACGTCGCAGGCAAGCTTCCCCTGCAAGCGCAACCCCACCTCGATCGCGAGGCGGGTCTTGCCGCTGCCGGCCGTACCGGTGAGGGTCACGAGCCGCGTGCCGTCGTCGTCGGTGAGCAACTCGCACACTTCCGCGACCTCGCCTGCCCGCCCGACCAAGGACGTGCGCGGCGCGGGAACCGTGTTGCTCCGAAACGTCCGGCGCCACGACCCGGCTTCCGGCGACCGCGCTGGAATCCGCACCGGCATACCCTCCGGTTCCGGGGCTTTTGCGACAGGTGCCTGCGCGGCGATCAGGGCCTGATAATGACCCTTCGGAATCGTGATCCGAAGCGGATTGGCCCGCCCTTCGCGTTCGTAATAACGGTCCAGGCGCTTGCGCAGGCGCCGGGCGTGTACGCGCACGATCGTGTCGACGCGCGGGTCGAACCCCGCGCCGCGCTCGAACACGTCCACCCCGACCGTGTATTCCTTGGGCGGCGCCGCGGCCGGTTCGGTCCGCTGTTCCACGACGTAGCGAAGGAAACGGCTGAGAACCGGCGCGTTGGTGAACGCGTCGCTCGCGAGGATGCGCCGCAGTTCCGCGAGGATGGCCTCGTTGTCCAGACCGTCGGTGCCTGGCACGGGATTACCCACGCACGCCCCCTCCACTTCCATCACGATCATACCGCGACAGTCTTCCGGCCACGGCGCCCGGACCGATGCGAATGTCCGAAAGCGTTGCTACACGCTCCCATTACATTCCGCCGCGTACGCTGTGGCTTCTGTTCACGGCAGATGTACACAGCAGGAGGTCATGATGAAGAAGTTGCTTGCTATCGGCATTACCGGCGCGCTCGCGGCCGGTCTTTCGTTCGGCGCATTCGCGGCGGGCAACGTCACCAACGAGGTCAGCACCGCGCACGCGCACGCGTTGATGGCGCGGAGCGCCAAGACGCTGACAGTGGCGCACATGCACCTGCACCACGTGATCAATTGTCTGGTCGGCCCGGAAGGCGCGGGCTTCAGCACCAAGTTCGCGGACCCGTGCAAGGGACAGGGCAATGGCGCGATTCCGGATGCGACCAGCGATGCTGCCATGCACTCCAAGCTGGAGACCGCGCTGAGCGAAGCGCAGACCGGCTTGAAGTCGGATCAGCTTGCCGCCGTCCACAGCGATGCCGCCAAGATCGCGGCCACGCTCCAGGACACCGGCACCCCGGCAGCCAAGGCCAGCGGCGGTTACTCGTGGTGAGTCACGCCTGAGCGCAACAACCCGCGGCCCCGGCACAACCCGCGGCCGCGGAACCTGACATGGATCAACCACACGTGCACCCAGTGAACCGACACTGTGCGGCTCACTACGGGAGTCCCGCCATGCCAGTCCGGTATACCGGCCTTTCGACCAGCATTTTGGACGCCGTCGGTGACACGCCATTGCTGGACATCGACGGTGTATTCGCCAAGTGCGAGTTCCTGAACCCGTCCGGCTCGATCAAGGCGCGCATCGCGAAATACATCATCGAGCGGGCCGAGCAGACCGGCCAGTTGAACCCCGGCGACACCATCGTCGAGGCCACCAGCGGCAACACCGGCAACGCGTTTTCGATGCTGGCCGCGGTCAAGGGCTACCGGATGATCGTGGTGATGCCGGAAGGCCTGTCCAGCGAGCGCGTGGCGATCTCGCGCGCGTACGGCGCCGAGGTCCTGTTCGTCGGCACGTTCCACGTCAACGATGCGCTGGAGCGCGCGCGCGAACTCGGCCGGCAACCGGGCTTCTTCTTTCCCGGCCAGTTCGAGTCGGAGTGGAACGTCGCGGAGAATCGCGAGATCCTCGGGCCCGAGATCCTTGCGCAACTGCCGGACGGGCGTGTGCCCGACGCATTCGTGCACGGCGTCGGCACCGGCGGCACCCTGATCGGCGTCGGCCAGGCGTTCCGCAAGGTCAACCCGAACGTGCGGCTGTTCGCGATGGAGCCGTCCGAGTCGCGCACGATCCTGTGCGGCGAAGTCGCGCTGCACCAGATCGAGGGCATTTCGGACGGATTCGTGCCCGGCATCTTCAAGCATCATCGGGATCTCGTGCGCGACACCACCGCGGTCGCGAGTGCCGAGGCCGTGGCGGAAATGCGCAAGCTGGCGCGTACCCGCGGCCTCTTCTGCGGCCCGAGTTCGGGCGCGCACATGATCGCCGCGCAGCGCATCCGCGAGCAGTTCCCCGAGATCAGGACGGTGGTCACGGTGCTGGATGACGAAGGCGAAAAGTACCTGCAGGACTTCTTCATGCATCCGGCGCCCAGCACCGACAAGCCGGTGCCGTTTCATTGATGCATCCCATGCCAACGTCATTCCGGGGGCCGCGCCGGCTTCATGGCGCGGCAACCCGACTGCGGAGGCAGGACGCCGGAGCGAACATCGGCGCAACCGATGGCCCGAACGGCGAGCCGCAGGAAGCGGCGAGTCTATCCAGCTTCAGGGTTTTCCCGAGAATCGACGTGGATTCCGGGTTCCGCCCGCAAACAGCGCGGGCGGCCCCGGAATGACGACATGAGGGTGATCGGGC
>JBOHYX010000200.1:0-4986 GCA_050738115.1 Rhodanobacteraceae bacterium | reverse complement strand
CGCCATGCTGAAGGCCGCCGGCGGCCACGGCTGGATCGACGAGCGCGCGTGCGCGCTGGAAGTCCTGCTGTCGATCAAGCGCGCCGGCGCCGACGCGATCCTGACTTACTTTGCGCTGGATGCGGCGAGGTGGCTGCGGGCTTGAGCGGAGTTCGTCACGGCGCCGGCGACGGCCCGTAGTAAGCACGCAGCAGCCCCGCGACGTCCGGTTCGGCGCGCTGGAGACGGCCGGGATCGGAGAAATGCAACTCGCTGACGACGGCGAAATATTCGCCGGGATTGGTCGCGGCGTAGGCGTCGATGGGCGTCGCGTAACCGCGGCGGACCTCGGCGACGAGGCGGTCGAACGCGCCCTGGAACGCGGCGATCCAGCGCCGCCGCGACATCCCGCGCGGCAGCGGCGGCACACCATCGGGCGGTCCATCCAGCATGTCGAGCTTGTGCGCGATTTCGTGGACGACCACGTTGTAGCCGTCCCACGGGTTCAAGAGATCCTGCTCCACCGCGGCCCACGACAGCACCAGCGGGCCGATCTGCCACGATTCGCCGATCAGGACCTGGTCGGCTTCGGTGACGACGCCGGTGCTGCCGTCGTGGTGGGCGTGGCGCACCTTGAACTGGCCGGGATAGACGACCACGCCCTGCCAGCCGCGCAGGGCGCGAAAGCCCGCCTGCAGCACGGGCACGCACGCCTGCAGCGCGATCAGCAGGCGTTGCAGCGGTTCCAGTTCCAGTTCGATGGGATGGAAGCGTTTGCGTTGCAGGAAGCGGGCCGCAAGCTGGCGCAGGCGTTCACGGTCCGTTGCGGAGAGCCGCTGCGCGAGCGGGCAGGCGGCCAACGCGTCGCGCCACCACGATTCGTCGATCGGCGGCGGTGAACGTCGGCCGGGCAGCCAGTCGAGCCAATTCATGCATGGGTTTCCGTCTGGGGCGGTGCCGACCGGTGGACGAACGAGCCTCGCGTGCGGTGCGCCGCCGATCGGTCGTGCCTCGATGGCGATGTTGGGCCACAGTTCACAAAAAACCAGCGATCCGGCTACGCGCGGTTCACGATTTCGCGCCCTGCAGGGCCGTGGGCGGCATACAATGCACGACTATGCAAACGGAAATAACCCAGCCGCTCCCGCGTACGGGCGCCCGGGCGGCTGTGACGCCGCGCTGGTTGCGTGCCGTCCTCGCTGACCTGCGCCGTCGCCCTTGGCGGCTACTCGATCCCCTCCTGTATCCGGTGTACCGATCCTACGAACGCAGCCTCGCCCGCGACGTAGCCACGGGGCCGATCCCCGCACACATCGGGCTGATCCTCGACGGCAACCGGCGTTACGCGCGCGGGATGGGCCTGGAGGCGACGCTCGGCCACCAGTTCGGGGTGGACAAGCTGCGCAAGGTGCTCGAATGGTGCCTCGACCTTTCGGTGCGGCACGTCACGGTGTACGTCTTCAGCACCGAGAATTTCAATCGCCCTGACGCCGAAGTCGAGTGCCTGCTGGACCTGTTCGTGCGCGAGAGCGCGCGGTTGCTGCAGGAACCGCGGCTCAAGTCCGGCCGGGTGCGCGTGAAGATCATCGGCCAGCGCGAGCGCCTGCCGGAGCGCGTCGTCGCGGCGAGCGAAGCGCTCGAGCTGTCCACGGCCGAACACGACGGCATGCTGCTCACCTTCGCACTGGCCTACAGCGGGCGCGAGGAAATCACCGATGCCGTGAAGGGCTTGCTCTCGGCGGCCGCGGCCGAGGGTCGTTCACTCGAATCCGTGGTCGCCGGCCTGAAAGCCGAGGAAATCGAGCGTTATCTCTACACCGGCGGCACGCCCGATCCTGATTTCATCATCCGCACCAGCGGCGAACAGCGCCTGTCCGGATTCCTGATCTGGCAGGCGGCGTACAGCGAATTCTATTTCTGCGACGTGCTGTGGCCGGCGTTCCGGCGCATCGATTTCCTGCGCGCGGTGCGCACCTACCAGAGCCGCGACCGCCGCTTCGGTACATGAAACGCGAACGTCGCTGATCGCGGCTTCGCTGGTGTGCCGACGCGTCTGGATTTTCTTGGGGCACAGTGCATCGGAACGGGCTTCCCTGCCCTGACGCTTCACGACGGCAGCTTCACGGCTTGTTTCTCGTCCAGAAAGCTCGAGACGCTGCGGGCGACTGCCTGCGGCTTGCGGACGTGCAGGTGGTGGGGACCCGCGATGTGCTCGACGCGGATGTCGGCGACGCAGGCCACGCGCGCGGCCATCCGCGCGGCCGGCAGGTACGGCGCCGCGGGGTCGGCGAGCAGCAGCAGGGTCGGCGCGTTGATCCCGGCGAGCAGGCGACGAACCTGGGGTTCGTCGAGGCGCAGCGGCGTGGCGCGTCGCAGCCGCGCGTCGCTGCACCAGGTGAAGCCGCCATCGACTGCGCGCAGGTTGCGCGCCACGATGGGGCGGGCTTCTTCGGCCTCAAGGCCGCCACCGACCGCCGTCCGCGCCGCGATGGCCGCATCGACGGACGCGAATACGCGCGGCGCACGGCGGGGACGGCTGCGATGCAGGTGCGCGTCGCGCCAGCGCGCGAGGGTCTGCGAGCCGTCGTCGGCGACCGGGCCCAGGCCTTCGATCAGCGCGAGGGCGCGGATGCGCGCGGGCGCGGCGGCCGCGGCGAGCGATGCAATGCCGGCGCCCAGCGAATGGCCGAGCAGGTCGAACGTTTCCAGCTTCAGCGCGTCGGCCGCCGCCAGCACGCAGTCGATGTAATCGACGAAGTGGTAGCGGTACGCGTGCCGCGGCAGGTGCGCGGAATGGCCGTGGCCCGGCAGGTCCAGCGCGATCACGCGGTGGCGCGTGGCGATGAGCGGCGCGAGCGCGGCAAGGCTCGCCGCGTTGTCGAGCCACCCGTGCAGCGCCAGCAGCGCCGGCGCATCGGGCGCGCCCCATTGCAGGGCGGCGAGTGCGCCCGACGGGGTGTCGACGCGCAGTTCGACGGGGTCGATTGCGGCCTGGAGATCGTTTGTCATTACGCGTCGGGTGCCACACGGATGTGGCTTTGTCGGCGCCGGTCGATGCGTTCGGCGGCCCAGCCGCGCAGGTTCGTGATCGACCCGATCGCGTAAAGCGCCTTGAAGGTACGCAGTTTCGACAGCACGCGGGGGCTGTCGAATACGTCGCCCGCGAGCATCGAGATCACGCCCTGTTCCACCTGCATCAGGTTGCGCGGGTCGGCGAACAGCGCCTTCATCACCGGCGAGTTGAAACGATGGATGAACCACGCCAGGCGCGCGTAGCCCTTCTGGATATGCATTGAGTAACGCCTCTGCCGCGTCGTTTCGCTCGAGGGGTCGCGCAGGGCGCCGTCCACCGCCTCCGCGGCGCAGCGGGCCGAATACATCGCGAGGAACACGCCGGTGGAGAATACCGGATCGAGGAATGCCCAAGCGTCCCCGACCAGGATCCAGCGCGTCCCCGCCATTCGGCTGCAGGTGTACGAGTAATTGCCGGCGAAACGCACCCGCGAGACCAACCGGGCGTGCGCCATGCGGCGTTCGGCGCCAGGGACGCTCGCGAGCGTCCGGGCGATGAAATCCTCGTTGCTCGCGCCTTGCCGGGTCTGCAGCCAACCCGGCTTGCACACGCAGCCGACACTGGTGGTGCCATCGGGCAGCGGAATGAACCACGCCCAGCCGTGCCGGAACCGGTTGACGCTGATGATGTGGCCGCCGGGATCGTCGGGGTTGAACGCGACGTCCGCGTAGTGCGCGAACAGCGCCGCGGTCCGGTGCGTTGCGCTTGGTTGCACCAGGTGCAACTGCTTGCCGAGCATGGTATCGCGGCCGGATGCATCCACGAGATAGCGCGCGCGCAGCCCCGACTTTGCGCCGTGTGCGTCGACGTGCGCCGTCACGCCCCCGGCGTCGAAACCGACGTGTTCGACCCTGGCCTGTTCGTGCGCGTCGACGCCGTTCGCGCGGGCGTGCTCGAACAGCACCTGGTCCATCTGGGAGCGCACCACCTGGAACGACCAGGGCGGCGTGTCGCCCAGCGCACGGTCGAAGCGGAACGTGCAATAGCTGCCGTCGTCACGCGGAAAGTCGACGCCCAGCTTCAGTCGGCCGATGGCGCGCAGCTTCTCCAGCGCACCGATCTCCTCGAAGATCGGCATGTTGGCCGGCAGCAACGATTCACCGATGTGGAAGCGTGGATGGCCGCTCTTTTCCAGCATCGTCACCCGCCAGCCGCGCCGCGCCAGCAGCGTCGAGATCGTCGAGCCACCCGGGCCGCCACCGATCACCAGCACGTCGCAGTCGAATCCGCTTGGATTTCCGTCCTGCAATGCGCGCGTCCCTCGCCGTTCAGATTCGATCAGGTCCGTTGTCTATCATATAGACTTCGCCGCTGTTTCGAGTCACCCGGTTCCCGATGTCCATGCGCTTCGCCCACCGCGCGTCACCCGCTTCCAGGCGTACGGCATGGCTGCCAGTGGTATTGCTTGCGTGTGCGGCGCTGGCGGTGGCGGGCGGCGCGTCGCAGCGACACGCGCTGAGCTTGGCCGCGGCGGTGTTGCTGTTGCTGGCGTGGCTTCCGGCGGTGTGGCGGCAGCGCAGTCCGCTGGCCGCAGGCGTCTGGCTGGCGCTGGCAGCGCTGCTGCTGGTGCCGGCCGGCATGGGCCACCCGGTGCTCGCGCTGATGGCGCTGCCGGTGGTTTTCATGGCGGCCGTCGCGTGGGCATTCGCGCGCACGCTCCGATCCGGCGAAGAACCGCTGGTCACGCGTTGCGTCCGGGTGATCGAGGGCGACGCGCATCTCGCGTTGCCGGGCGTGCGTGCCTACACCCGTGCGGTCACCGTGTTTTGGGCGTGCCTGCTTGCGGTGATGGCGGCGCTGTCCATGGTGATCGCGCTATTCGCGGTGCCCGGCGGCTGGCTCGCGACGTTGGGTTCGCATCCCCCGATTGCGGTTCCCGGTTCCCTGCTCGCGTGGTATCCCGAGGCGGGCTGCTGGGGTGTATTGGTCGCGGC
>JBOHYX010000199.1:0-4992 GCA_050738115.1 Rhodanobacteraceae bacterium | reverse complement strand
GTTACGAGGTCGTCGAGGTGAATGCCAGCGGGCGACCGATCCGCGTCCTGCAGCGCGTTCCCGCCAAGCCCGGCAAGAACGTGTACCTCACGATCGACCAGCGCCTGCAGAAGGCGACCATCGCGGCGATGGACGGCCAGACCGGGGCCGCGGTCGCGATCGACCCGCGCAATGGTGCGGTGCTGGCGATGGTCACGGTGCCGAGCTTCGATCCCAACCTGTTCGTCAACGGCATCAGCCAGGCCGATTACAGCGCGCTGCTGGACAACCCCGAAAAGCCGCTCCTCGACCGAGCAATGCGTGGCGGCTATCCACCGGGCTCCACCGTGAAGCCGTTCCTCGGCCTCGGCGGACTCGAACTCGGGATTCGCACACCGACCGACACGGTGCTGTCGACGGGCACCTGGTACATCCCTGGCTCCTCGCGCGGCTACCGCGACGACCAGCGTTACGGGGCCGGCAACGTCAACCTGATGCAGGCCATCACGCAATCGGTGAACACCTACTTTTACTCGCTCGCATACAAGATGGGAATCGGGCGGTTCGACCAGTGGATGGCCAAATGGGGCTTCGGCAAGCCGACCGGCATCGACCTGCCGGATGAAACCGGCGGCGTGCTGCCCTCGCCCGAATGGAAGCGCAAGACTTTCCACAAGCCGTGGTACACGGGTGAAACGGTGATCGCCGGCATCGGCCAGGGATACTGGATGGTGACGCCGCTGCAGATGGCCCACGCGCTGGCGACGCTGGCGGACGGCGGGCTCGCGCACGTTCCGCATCTGCTCGCGGCGACGAGCGACGGACTCGAATCGCCCGAAATCCCGGCGAATCAGCCGGCGCCCGAGCAACTCACCCACGACCCGCGTGACCTGGCCGCGGTCCGCCAAGGCATGCTCGGCGTGGTCAACAATCCGCTCGGCACCGCGTACGGACTCGGCAAGGGGTTTCCCTACCTGATCGCGGGCAAGACCGGCACCGCGGAGCGCTATTCCCGCAAGACCGACGCATACAACACCAACAAGAGCCTTGCGTATCTCGCCGAGCGGCACCGCGCGTGGTTCATCGCGTATGCGCCGGCGGAGCACCCCCAGATCGCGGTCGCCGTGGTGCTCGAACACGGCGCCTGGGGCGCCAGCGCGGCGGCGCCGATCGCGCGCAAGATGCTCGACCAGTGGCTGGCCGACACGCCGCCGTCCGAACGCCCCCCGCTGCCGGTGATCGCGACCGCGACTGCCAACACCGCGCCGAACGCGCCGACGCCATGACCACGCTCACGGCCACCCTCACCGCGCGCGCGTTCCGGATCGGACGACGGATCCTCTCGCGTCCACGGATCGACCTGCCGCTCGCGGTCGCGCTGGTGCTGTTGGCCGCAGCGGGTCTGACGGTGTTGTACAGCGCCAGCAACCTCAATCGCGCGATGGTCCTCGGCCAGGCGCTGCGCTTTGCGATCGGCGCGGTGCTGCTCGTGGTCGTCTCGCGCATCCCGCCGAACCTGCTGCGCACGTGGACGCCCTGGTTCTACGCGCTCGCGCTGCTCCTGCTGGGGATGGTGCAGGTGCTCGGCGAGGGTCACGGCGCCGACCGCTGGCTGAACCTCGGCCTGTTCCGGTTCCAGCCGTCGGAGCTGATGAAGCTTGCGATGCCGATGATGATCGCATGGTACCTGCACCCGCGCCCGCTGCCGCCGCGCTGGCGCGACATCCTGGTCACGGGCGTGCTGGTCGCGCTGCCCGCGGTGCTGGTGATCAAGCAACCGGACCTCGGCACCGCCCTGCTGATCGCCGCGTCCGGCCTGTTCGTGCTGTTCCTCGCCGGATTGCAGTGGTGGAAGATCGGGGCCGCACTGGTCGGACTCGCCGCCGCGGCACCGGTGGCCTGGCACGTCATGCACGATTACCAACGCCAGCGCATCCTGACCTTCCTGCACCCGCAAAACGACCCGCTCGGCGCGGGTTGGCACATCCTGCAGTCGATGATCGCGGTCGGCTCGGGAGGCGTCTTCGGCAAGGGCTTCAACCAGGGTACCCAGTCCAAGCTCGAGTTCCTGCCCGAGCACACCACGGATTTCATCTTCGCGGTGCTGGGCGAGGAATTCGGGCTCGTCGGCGTGCTGCTGCTGCTGGCGCTGTACGCCTTCATCGTCGGCCGCTGCCTGTGGATCGCCGCCAACGCGCGTGATACGTGGTCGCGCCTCGTGGCGGGCGCGTTCGGGCTCGCCTTCATGGTCTACGTAATCGTCAACGGCGGCATGATCTCCGGCCTCTTGCCGGTGGTCGGCGTGCCGCTGCCGCTGGTGAGTTACGGCGGCACGTCGGCGATCACGCTGCTGGCGGGGTTCGGGGTGGTGATGTCGATCCATGCGCACAGGAAGTGGACGCCGTAGTCCCCCAGAGCGGCTTCGCTCGCACGCGAGCGGGTTCCTCGCAGAAGAGCGGGCCACGGGCAAAGCGAGCGAAACCGCTCTTGGGCGGGGAGCTTGGCCGCGCAGCGAGCGAACCCACGGCACGTCGCTACAATGCCCGTTTGCGCTCGCAACCCGCGCCGCGCGCGGAACCCGGACCCGTGATGGACAAGCGCTTCGACCCCAGACAGATCGAATCGAAGTGGTACGCCCGCTGGGAGCAGGCGGACTGCTTCAAGCCGTCCGGCCACGGCGAGCCATACGCGATCCTGCTGCCACCGCCCAACGTCACCGGCACGCTGCACATGGGCCACGCGTTCCAGCAGACGATCATGGATACCCTGATCCGGCACGCGCGCATGTCCGGCCGCAACGCGCTGTGGCAGGGCGGCACCGACCACGCCGGCATCGCGACCCAGAAGATCGTCGAAAACCAGTTGGCTGCGGAAGGCAAGTCGCGCCACGATCTCGGGCGCGCAAGGTTCGTGGAGCGAGTCTGGAAATGGAAGCAGGAATCGGGCTCTACCATCAGCCAGCAGATGCGTCGGCTCGGCGCGTCGATGGACTGGTCGCGCGAACGCTTCACGATGGATCAAGGGTTGTCCGCGGCGGTGCGGCGCGTGTTTGTCGAGTGGTACCGCGCTGGCCTCATCTATCGCGGCAACCGCCTCGTCAACTGGGATCCCGTCCTGATGACGGCGGTATCCGACCTCGAGGTCAACAACGTCGAGCGCGATGGGCACCTGTGGTCGATCCGCTACGACGTGATCGATCCGCAGCCGGGCGAACCCGATCACGTGGTGATCGCGACCACGCGTCCGGAGACCATGCTGGGCGACGTCGCGGTCGCGGTCCATCCAGATGACGAGCGCTACCGGCCGCTGGTCGGCAAGCGCCTGCGCCTGCCACTGGTCGGACGCGAACTGCGGATCATCGCCGATGATTACGTCGATCGCGAATTCGGCACCGGCTGCGTCAAGATCACGCCCGCGCACGACTTCAACGACTACGCGATCGGGGAGCGCCACCAGCTCGGTTCGATCGGCATCTTCACGCTCGACGCGAAGGTCAACGGCAACGCGCCGGAAAAATATCGCGGGCTCGATCGCTACGCCGCGCGCAAGCAGGTGCTCGCCGATCTCGATGTCGAGGGGCGCCTCGTCGAGACCAAGGCACTCAAGCACCAGGTTCCCGTGAGCCAACGCACCGACGCCGTGATCGAGCCGATGCTGACCGACCAGTGGTTCGTCGACCTGACGCGCGACGTGCAGCCCGACGGCCGTCCGGGCGGGCGCCAGGCGATCACCCAGCCCGCAGTCGATGCGGTGCGCAGCAGCTCGATCCGCTTCGTGCCGGAAAACTGGACGACCACCTACACGCAGTGGCTGGACAACATCCAGGACTGGTGCATCAGTCGCCAGCTCTGGTGGGGGCATCGAATCCCCGCGTGGTACGACGAAGCCGACAACATTGTCGTCGGCGAGGACGAGGCCGATGCCCGCGCGCACGCGACGAAGGCTCCGGTCGGCGCGCTGCGCCAGGACGAGGACGTGCTGGATACCTGGTTCTCCTCCGCGCTGTGGCCGTTCTCGACGCTCGGCTGGCCCTCGGACGACCCGGTGAAGGACGACCGCGGCGACGTCGTCGCGAACTGGCCCGCCGACCAGGCGTTCCTGCCGAGCGCCGTACTGGTCACCGGTTTCGACATCATCTTCTTCTGGGTCGCGCGGATGGTGATGACGACGCTGTACTTCACCGGAAAAATTCCATTCCACGACGTGTACATCAACGCGATCGTGCGCGATGCCGAAGGCCAGAAGATGTCGAAGTCCAAGGGCAACACCCTGGACCCGCTGGATCTGATCGACGGCATCGCGCTGCCGGCGCTCGTCGCGAAGTCGACCAAGTCGCTGCTGATTCCGCAGGTACGCGACAAGGTCGAGAAGCGCATCCGCCGCGACTATCCCGACGGCATCACCGCGATCGGCACCGACGCGCTGCGCTTCACCTTCGCGGCGCTCGCGAGCTACAGCCGCACCATCAACTTCGACCTGAAACGCGCCGAAGGCTACAAGGCGTTCTGCAACAAACTGTGGAATGCCGCGCGGTTCGTGTTGATGAATACCGGGAATCGGAAATCGGGAATCGGGAATCGGGAAAAGCCGGCAACTGAAGCCGAACGGTGGATCCTCAGCCGCCTCCGCGACATGCTCGCGGAAGTCGATGGGAATTTCGCAACGTACCGCTTCGATCACCTCGCGCAGGCGCTGTACGAATTCGTGTGGAACGAATACTGCGACTGGTTCCTGGAGTTGTCGAAACCCGCGTTGAACGGCGGCGATGCCGAAGCCGCCACATCGACGCGTCACACGCTGCTGGTGGTGCTGGAAGCGGCGCTGCGCGCGCTGCACCCGATCATTCCCTTCATCACCGAAGAGATATGGCAATCGACCGCGCCGCACCTCGGATTCGCGCAGGCCAGCGTGCTCGATCGGCCGTATCCGCGCGCGGATGACTTCGTCGCGGACGCCGCCGCCAGCGCCGAAATCGAGTGGCTGAAAGCGGTGCTGACGGGCGTTCGCCAGATC
>JBOHYX010000198.1:0-4995 GCA_050738115.1 Rhodanobacteraceae bacterium | reverse complement strand
GTTCATGCCCTCCGCCGAACCCCTCCCCGACCGCCAGCAGACCCACGAAATCGCGCGGCTGGCCAGGCGCCTGCGGCATGCGGTCGGGCGCGCGATCGCCGACTACAACCTGATCGGGGATGGCGACCGGGTGATGGTGTGCCTGTCGGGCGGCAAGGATTCGTGGACGTTGCTGGACCTGTTGCTGTCGCTCAAGGCGAAAGCACCCGTGAAGTTCGAGCTGGTCGCGGTGAACCTCGACCAGAAGCAGCCGGGCTTTCCCGTGCGCGTGATTCCGGACTATTGCGCCGCGCGTGGCGTGCCGTTCCACGTGATCGAACAGGACACCTACAGCGTGGTGACGCGCGTGATACCCGAGGGCGGGACGCTGTGCAGCCTGTGTTCGCGCCTGCGCCGCGGCGCGCTGTATGCGTATGCGATGCGCGAAGGTTTCGACAAGATCGCGCTGGGGCACCACCGCGACGACATTCTTGCCACGTTTTTCCTGAACCTGTTTTACGGCGGCACGCTCAAGGCCATGCCGCCCAAGCTCCAGTCCGATGACGGCAAGCACGTCGTGGTCCGGCCGCTTGCGTACTGCCGGGAATCCGAGATTGCCGAATACGCGGCCGCGCGCGGATTTCCGATCATCCCGTGCAACCTGTGCGGCTCGCAGGAGAACCTGAAGCGCAAGCAGGTGCGCCGGATGCTCGACGCGTGGGACCGCGAGCACCCCGGCCGCAGCGAGACGATGTTCCGGGCGCTGGTCCACGTCACCCCGTCACACCTCGCCGATCCCGCGTTGTTCGATTTCGCGTCGCTGGGGGCACGGCCGGGCGTGGGGCGTGCCGACGCGCATGCGTGGCTGGGCGGCGAAAAGACGGGAAAACGAGGAGATGAGGAAACGAAAAGACGATCAAACGAATAAGCCGTCTGCACTCGATCCCGTCGCGTATGCGCTCTTGCGTCTATTCGTCTATTCGTCTCTTCCACTATTCACCTCCCGGCGACCATGTTTTTCCGCAACCTGACCCTGTTCCGCTTTTCCGCGTCCGCCGCCAAGTCGCTTGCGGATCTCGATGCCGCGCTGGCCAGCCACGCCTTGCGCCCGTGCGGCCCCCTCGAAATCGCCACGCGCGGGTTCGTGTCGCCGTTCGGACCGGAATCCGACGTCCTGAGCCACGCGGTCGGCAGGGCCACCCTCGTAACGTTCGGCACCGAGGAAAAGCTGCTGCCGGCGGCGGTGGTCAACGTCGAACTCGGCAAGCGCCTGCGCAAGGAGGCCGCCCGCCGCGGCCGCCCAGTCGGCGGGCGCCAGCGCCGGGCCATCAAGGCCGAAGTCGTCGACGCGCTGGTGCCGCAGGCGTTCGTGCGGCCCGCCCGGCTGAACGGCTACGTGGACGCGATACACGGCTGGCTGGTGCTCGATACTGCCAGCCGCAAGGCGGCCGAGGCCGCCCTGACCGCGTTGCGCGAGGCCTTGGGCAGCTTTCCCGCCCAGCCGCTGGCGGCGGCCGAGACCCCGCGCGCCCTGCTGACGGACTGGCTCGCGCATGGCAAGCTGCCCCAAGGCCTCGTCCTCGGCGACGAATGCGAGCTGCGCGACCCGGCCGGCGGCGCGGTGATCCGCTGCCGCAAACTGGAGCTTGAAAGCGCCGAGGTCCGGGCGCATTTGAAGCAAGGCAAGCAGGTGTTCCAGCTCGGCTTGCAGTTCGAGGATCGCGCCAGTTTCGTGCTTGGTGAAGATCTGGTGATCCGCAAGTTCCGGTTTCTCGACGTCGTCCAGGATTCACTCGACGCCGACGGGCGCGATTCCGCCGAAGCGGAGCTCGACGCCCGCTTTGCGCTGATGACGCTGGAGCTGGAACGGCTGTTCGCGGGCATGGAAACGTGGTTCGGGCTGGAACGCCCGGATGCAAAGGACGATTAGCGGGCTTTCGCGGCGGACATGGCAACGACGGACGATTTCCTGGAGCTTGCGACGGGCCGGGGCGGCACCATCAAGGTGCTGAAGGCCATGCATCCGCGCGCGCGCCGCCTGCGCCTCACGGTCACGCCACATGGCGCACGCATTTCCTATCCGCGCGGCACGCATCCCGCGCAGGTGTATGCGTTCCTGCGCGAGAACAGCGACTGGCTCGAGCGCAAGCTTTCCGAACTGCGCATCCCGCGACGCGGCCCGCCGCCACTGCGCGTGGGCGTGCCGACGTTGATCCCGCTGCGCGGGGAGAGCGTCGAACTCACGTGGTGCGCGGGCGAGTATCCGGCCATCGAGGACCGCGGCGGCGAACTGCGCCTCGTCGTGCCGCGCCCGTTCAGCACTGCGATGCCGGCCGCACGCAACCTGCTGGCAGCATTCCTGGAGACGCGGATGCGGCGCGACCTGTCGCGCTGGATGGCACACGCGAGCGAACGCCTGGACGCCGCGCCCACCGGACTGCGGATCAAGTCGCTGAAAAGCCTGTGGGGCAGCCTCGACGCGTGCGACCGCATCACGCTAGACCTCGCGCTGGCGCTGGCGCCACCCGCGGCACTGCACTATGTGCTGGTCCACGAAATGTGTCACCTCAAGGTGCGCAGCCACTCCCGGCGGTTCTGGGCGCGCGTGGGCGACCTGTTGCCCGCCTACCAGACGCAGCGCGACTGGCTGCGCGAGCATGGCGCCCTCCTCAAGGCCGAGATGGAACGGCTGATCGAAGCCCGCGGCTGACCGGCGGCTGCGGTCGCGCGCGGCGGCTCGTCACGCGGGGTTAATAATCGGCTTCGAATGTCGCGGCTGGCGCCCGTCGATAATCGCACCGTTATGCCTTTCGCGGCGGTAAAATAATCCCGGTATCCAAGGGACAAAATCCGATGAACAAGGTAATGGGCTGGGCACGGCACGAAATACACGATTACGGCCTCGGGGTCATGTATACGGGCTGGGTCGTACTGCTGGTGGTGTACCTCGCGATGACCCTTGCGTGACCTCCTGAACCGCCCTGTCGCCTGCGCGCGGTCGGCCTCAGGCCACCCAGCCGGCCAGCACGATCAGCGCGACCACCGCCAGCCACACGATCAGCACGCGCTGCATCAGCCGGCGCGCATCGGCGAGTTCATTGACGGCGTCGCGGGTATCGAGGGTGGGCGCATCGCCGGCCGAGACATCGGCATCGACGCCGGCTCGCGCGACCGCGGCAAGAAAATCCGGGTCGAGGTCAGTCATCGCGTGGCCGGGCTGCCCGTGCCAGGCGCGCCACGCGCCGGTGACGGCGTCGAAATTGGACACCAGCGCCATCGCGAGCACCATCAGGTGCGCGGGAATCCAGTCCAGGGCCAGGGCGAAACGGCGCGCTGCCGAGCGTGTGCGTGGATCCGCGGTTTCACTCGTGGTCCACGCCAGGCGGTAGCCGAGCGCGCCTGCCGGCCCCAGCAGGAAAAACCAGAACAGCACGCCGAAACGGCGCCGCAGCGCCGCCATGACCGCCGCCTCGACCAACTCGGGCGCAATGAACGTGCGCGGCGCGCCCTCCGGCACGCTGCGCAGGTGCTGCGCCGCCGCGACGCGTGCGATCGGATCCTCCTCGCGCAACACCGCGTCGATGTCGCTTTCGAGGTCACGCGGCCCGAACGTATGGAACAGGATCAACACCCCGAACGCGAGCGCTGCCAAGGCCAGCACCCGCCCTTCCAGGAGGTGCGAGATGACCGCGCACGCCACGACCGGCACGACGAGCGCGAGCGCCACGCGCCCACCGCCTTCGGCGAAATCCAGCACGCCGAGCCAGCGGTCGTACCAGCCGAACCGGTGCAGGCCCGAAACGCTCCCGGGCCATTCGGTCAGCACCAGCAGCGCAATCAGCGCGGCGACCAGTTCAATGGCCATTGAGTCCCCACGGTTGGTCCCCGCGCGATTGTAATCAAGCCACGCGGTCGGCGCGCGGCAGGGCGTCCAGTTCGAGTCCCGCGCGGGTGTGCAGCCAGTGCGCGATCAGCCGGTACGAAATCGAGACTGGCGTCGAAACGCGCAACGATCCATCGCGCAATCCGTCGGCGATGTCGCGCGCGGTAAACCAGCGCGCATCCTCCAGTTCGCCGTCGGCGAGCCGGATCGCGCGTCCGGTGGCGGTCGCGGTGAAGCCCAGCATCAGCGAAGCTGGAAATGGCCACGGCTGCGAAGAGTGGAAATTGCAATCGATGACCTCGACGCCCGTCTCCTCGCGCACCTCACGGTACACCGCGTCCGCCAACGATTCGCCGGGCTCGACGAAGCCCGCCAGCGTGGAGTACTGGCGTGGACGCCACACGGCCTGGCGACCGAGCAGGCACGCGTCGCCGTGCTCGACGATGACGATGATCGCGGCGTCGGTGCGCGGAAAGTGTTCGCGGCCGCACTGCCCGCAACGCGCGCGATGGCCGTCGTATTCGAGTACCAGCGCGCCGCCGCAGGACGCGCAGTAGCGGGTCTGCGCCTGCCAGTTGGCAAGGCCGCGCGCGTACGCGAAGATGCCGGCCTCCGCGTGCCCGAGTGCGGTGCCGGCTTTGCGCAGGTCCAGCCACTCGGCATCCGGGAACACGGCATGCGCGACGGGCTCACGCAGGGCGAAGAACGGCATGGCCTCGAAGCGTCCAAGAAAATTGGCCGGCGCATCCGCCCCGGCGATGGCGACATCCAGCCAGCGCAGGCGCCCGTCGCGTGCCGGTGCGCGGCCTTCGCTGTCGCAGCCGAGCCAGCGCGCATTGGCCGCTTGCCGCTGCGCCGCAAGCCAGCCGGGCCGCGCGCGGAATTCCGCGCAACGGTCGAGCGGCGTGCCGGCGAAGGTGTTGTGGCGCGTGCGCTCCGCCGAAGTCACGCCGTGAACGAACTGCCACAGCCGCAGGTGGTCTTGGCGTTCGGATTGCGGATCACGAAGTGCGCGCCCGCGAGCTTTTCGACGTAATCGACTTCCGCGCCCCGGAGGAACTGCATGCTCAAGGCGTCGACGAGCAATCCGACGCCATCGCGGTCGAGCACGAAATCGTCATCCGCCTGCGTGT
>JBOHYX010000197.1:0-4996 GCA_050738115.1 Rhodanobacteraceae bacterium | reverse complement strand
CGTTCGATGACGACGATCGCCTGTACCGGCTGCTGACCCACCTCACGGATCGCAACGAGTCCGGCCGCGAACATCGCTGGCGGGTCACCGACGCCCCTGACGATTACGTGCGCGCGGAAATGCGCCATGTCGTCGGCATCGAACTGCGCATCGAGTCGTTGACCGGCCGCTACAAGCTCAGCCAGAACCGCAACGCTGCCGATCAGGACGGCGCTCGTGCAGCGCTCGCCGCGGCGCCGACCGAACGCGAGCGCGATCTCGCGAAGGCGATTGCGAAAGCACGGCCAGATCGACGCGAACGCTGAAGCAGCTCGGCGGCAGCAAGCGGCCCCTATGCGCAGATCGCAACTATGCGCAGTTGACTGCATCCGGATCGCGCTGATGTAGGCGTGGGGCGTCTCGCAACGAGGGTTGCCGCCCCGGATCTGGACATAGTTTTTGCTGTCGAGTGCAGTGGTGGTTCCACTTCTGGAGACCACCATGAGCATTGTTCATCCTTCCCGCGGTACCGACGTCGACTGGCTCGCGGACGGACCGATCGGCCCGCACGTGGATGCGTTCAAGCGGCACTTGACCGAGCGCAGGTACGCCGCAGGCACCTTCGCCGCATATCTCGCCGGCATCACGCACTTCGCACGCTGGGCGCACGGCCAGCGCTTGTCGCTGCGCAGGATCAATGAGGGGTCGATCGCCAAGTTTCTCGACTGCCACCTCCCGAACTGCCACTGCGCTGGACCTACGCGCCACGATCGACGCGACCTCAGCGCGGCACTGGTCCACCTGCTTGTCGTGCTTCGCGCGCGGGGCGCTGTCGCGCCACCGACCACTGGCACTACCGAGGTGGAAGCAGAGCTGCTTCGCTACGGCCAGTACATGGAGCACGTGCGCGGCCTGGCGCCCAAGACCCGGGACATGGCACTGCGCATCGTTGGCCGACTGCTGACCGCACGCTTCGGCAACGGCGTGCTCTCCATCCCGGCGATCAAGCCCGGACACGTGCGACGCTTCTTCGCACAGCAAGCCAAGCTTTACAGCACGCCCGCCAGTACGGGATCGGTAGTGGCGTCACTGCGCGGCTACTTCCGCTATCGCGCCTCGCTTGGCGACCGCGTCCATGGACTGATCGGAGCCGTGTCGTACCCCGCCAACTGGTCGCTGTCAGCGCTGCCCAAGACGCTGACCGCCGAAGAAGTCGAACGGTTGATTGCATCGCTCAGTCGCCCTGGTCGTTCGATGCGCCGCGCGGACGCTATCGTGCGCTGCGCGCTTGATCTTGGACTACGCAGCGGCGAGATCGCCCGGCTCGCTTTGGACGACATCGACTGGCGCGACGGCACGCTCACGCTGCGTCGTACCAAGGGTCTACGCGAGGATGTACTACCGCTGCCCGCGACCACTGGCGACGTCATCGCCGCCTACCTGAAGCACGAGCGCCCCAAGACCTGCAACCGTGCCGTCTTCGTACGCGTGGTGGCGCCTCGCGATCAGCCCGTCGGCCCTGATCTCGTACGCAAGACGATCCGTCAGGCCTAAGCGCGCGCCGGACTGCCCTACACGCGCTCGCACCTGCTTCGCCACACGCTGGCCAACCGGCTGCTGGCCGGCGGTTCGTCGCTGAAGGAGGTGGCCGACGTGCTGCGCCACCGTTCGCTGAACACCACGATGATCTACGCCAAGCTCGATAGCCGCAAGTTGACTGAGGTCGCGTTGCCGTGGCCAGGGAGCGCAGCATGAACGCGCGGTCTTCCCTGCCCTCGCAGGTCGAGAGGTTCCTGGTCGAACGCCGCCGGTTGGGGTTCTCCGAAGCAGCGTTGGGCACGCCTTGCGCAGCTTCGCGCGCCATGTCCGGGCGGCCGGCCATCGAGGACCGTTGACGATGGAGGTCATGGCCGACTGGGCACGGCGTGACAGCCACGGCAGCAGTGACCCGCACACGTGGGCGCGGCGGCTGAAGCAGCTGCGTACGTTTATGCGCTGGTTGCAGCAGTTCGAGCCGCGTACCGAGGTGCCCGATGACGCGATCTTCGGGCGACTGCCAACACGGCAGGCACCGCACATCTACCGCGAGCAGGAGATCGTCGATCTGCTGGCCGCAGCCAGGCAGCTTGGACCGGCCGCGGGACTTCGCGGTACCGTCTCGAGACGCTGTTCGGCCTGATCGCTGCGACCGGCCTGCGCATCGGCGAGGCGCTGTCGTTGCGGAACCGGGATGTCGATCTCAGGGCCGGGATGCTGAGCATCCATCAGGCCAAGTTCGGCAAGTCACGCCAAGTGCCCATGCACCCCAGCACTTTGGAGGCGCTCCGGCGGTACCGCCGGCAGCGCGACCGGGCGGGTGAGTTTGCCGCGGAGGACGCCCCGTTCTTAATCGGCACCCGTGGCCGGCGCCGAGGGTTGCCACTGGGCAACCGCCAAGTCCACCGCGTCTTCGGCGAACTCCGTCGACGTTTGGGTTGGCACAACCGTGGCACGCACCACGCCCCGCGGATCCACGACCTGCGCCACACCTTCGTCGTGCGCCGTATCCTGAAGTGGCAAGCCACGGGCGTGGACATCGATCAGGCCATGCTGTCGCTGTCGACCTACGTCGGCCATGCGATGGTGACCAACACCTACTGGTACCTCTCGGCCGTGCCGGAGTTGATGGCGCGGGCCGCGGGCCGCTTCGAGTCGTTCTCGTCGCACGCGGAGGCCCAAGATGCGTAAGGCCACTGCACCGAAGCTACCGTCGTTCGCTACGCTGGTCCAGCAGTTCTTCACCGAGTACCTGGTCTCGCAACGCGCACTCAGCCCACGCACGGTGGCCTGCTACCGCGATGCGCTGATGCTGTTTCTGGACTTCGCCAGTCGCAAGCTGGACAAAGCTCCCACCGCGATGCAGCTTGCCGACCTACGGCCCGAGCTGATCCTGGGCTTCCTCGATCACTTGGAGCGCGAGCGCCACAACGCGGTCCGCAGCCGCAACCTGAGGCTCACCGCGTTGCGCGCGTTCCTGAAGTTTGCCGCACGCCGCGACGTGTCCTCGCTGCACGACATCGAACGTGCGCTGGCGGTGCCGATGAAGCGCTTCGAACGGCCCATGCTGGGGTTCCTCAGTCGCGCCGAGATGGTGGCGGTGCTGGGGCAACCTGGTACGACCTGGTCCTCGCAGCGCGACCATCTCCTGCTGGCCATGCTCTACAACACCGGCGCGCGTGTTTCCGAGATCATCGGCGTGCGCGTCGTCGACGTGGTCCTGGAAGGCGGTGCTTGCGTGCACCTGCACGGCAAAGGCCGCAAGCTGCGATCCATACCGCTGTGGGACACCACGGTTGTGGCGATCCGGGCCTGGTTACGGCGGAACCCGATGCTACGCGGCGAGGCCGCCTTGCTGCCCAACCGCGATGGGCACGCAATGCACCGATCCAACGTTGCCCAACGTTTGGCACTCGCCGTGACACGGGCCACTGCAGAGCAGCCCAGCCTCCTCAAGAAACGCGTCTCACCGCACACGCTTCGACACTATGTAGCGCGCCGGACTATGTAGGGTGACGCTCTCGACAGTCAGTCTCGCCGGCGGACTGCGCACGTTCGGCACGACATAGTTTCGGCTCCACCACGCGCCCCGCGATGGGGCAGGAGCCGACTGTGAACTACACTGTCAACGATCAAGTGGTGCTGTCACATGCACCTGCGGGTCCACTCGCGACGTACGTGGTTGCGTTCGCGGATGCCTTGAGCCAGCGAGGCTACGCGCACTACTCGACCCATCGGCAAGTGATGCTGGCCGCCTGCTTTTGCCGATGGCTGCAAAGGACGGGCGTCGCGCGCCGGCACGTCACGGCCGAACACACGGCGCGCTATTTGCGGTGTCGATACCGGCACTGGCGACCGCGTCGGGGCGACCGCCCTGCGCTCGACCATTTCATCGGGTTTCTCCGGCACCAAGGCGCCATCCCGGCGGCGCGGACGCCGCGCCGCAGGCTCGCGCCGGTGCAACGCTGCGTGCAGCGATACCAACGCTATCTCCGCGAAGATCGCGCGCTCGCGGAAGCGACGATCGTCAATTACGTGCCCTTTATTGCCCGGTTCTTGGCAGGCCGTTTCGGCTCCGGGCCCGTCCGCCTCTCGAAGCTGATGGCGCACGATGTCGTGCGATTCGTCGAGCGCCAGGCGCCACGCTTACACCGGAAGCGGGCCAAGCTATTGACCACCGCCCTGCGCTCGTTCCTGCGCTACACCCGTTACCGTGGCGAGACGCAGCTGGATTTGGCCGCGGCGGTCCCGTGTGTGGCCGACTGGTCGATGGCCTCGATCCCGCGGGAGATCGCGCCGGAGCAAGTCGAACAGCTGCTGCGGAGCATCGATCGCAGCACGGCCATGGGTCGACGCGATTACGCGGTGCTGCTGTTGCTCGCCCGTTTGGGTTTGCGGGCCGGGGAAGTGGCGTCCCTGGAGTTGCCGGATATCGACTGGGAACGTGGTTGCTTACGCGCGCACGGCAAAGGCGGCCGGAGCCTCCAACTCCCGCTGCCCAGGGAGGTAGGGGATGCGCTTGTGGCCTATCTGCAAAATGGCCGTGCCCGGAGTGCCAGCCGGCGGGTATTCCTGCGTGCCCGGGCGCCGATCCGCGGATTCGTACATGCGAGCGCGGTGAGCTGCATCGTGCGCCACGCGTTGCTGCGCGCCGGCATTGCGGCCCCGACCCACGGCGCCCATCAGTTTCGGCATGGCTTGGCTACGCAGATGCTTCGCCAAGGCGCTTCGCTGGCGGAGATCGGCCAAGTGCTCGGCCATCGCAGCCCCCAGACCACCCGGATTTACACGAAGGTTGATACCGAGGCACTGCGCACCCTGGCGTTGCCATGGCCGGGAGGTGCGCCATGACCAATCTTCGACAGGCAGTCCGAAGCTACCTCGCGATGCGCCGCGCACTCGGCTTCAAACTGCTCGACCGCGGCAGGGATTTGCTCCGCTTTGTCGCCTTCATGGAACGCCAACAGGCGCCTTGCATTAC